>JAYYJN010000235.1:0-6612 GCA_036146215.1 Planctomycetota bacterium | reverse complement strand
GTCGACTGTGCATCAGAGAATTTTCCCGTCCATAAATTAAAATATATTGATCACTCCTGGCACACCGGCGGTCGTATACACTCCGGAAATCAGCCGCAAATCGTATTCGTAAGTTGCGTGGCAAATCGTATTCGGCCATCCGTTACACCTTCCTCAATGGGTGATCAAGCAGGACCCAAGCGACTCCGGCTTCACCGCCGTGTGGCGAGCCAAGCCATTCTATCATCCCCTGAACATGAGTGATCTGCCTATCACCTGAGTCGTCTCGGTAGTACATCGCTACCAAGTCAGCTTGGACCGCAATGCTTTGCGATGCTTTGTTTCGTCGGGCAGTTCTGCCAGCTGTTCATACAATACCTCGGCCGCGTCGCCGAGGGATCCACCAAATGAAATTTGTATCTCCGCAAGCAAATCACCTGCACTGGCATCGCGTTTGGCAACTCCATGCCCTTTGACGCGAAGTCGGGCTCCGCTCGATGTGCCTGGGGGAATCGTAAGTGTAATGGCACCGCGCGGTGCGGGAATTTCCACCTTGGTTCCAAGGGCCGCCTCGGTTGGAGTGAGCGGTACTCGGACCTCCAAGTTACTTCCCTTTCGCGTGAAACAGGGATGAGCGCTCACCGCGACTTGAATGAAAAGGTCGCCCGACGGGCTGGCACCATCGACCGATGCCTCACCTTGGCCGCGGAGACGAATTTTCTTTCCATCTTCGATACCGGCTGGAATTTTCACCTCGATCCGTTCGGTTTTGCCATTCGCCCGTTGAATTTGGAGTTGGGCCTCGCCACCGACGACGGCGGTCGTGAATGGAATGGTGAGACGATGTTCAATGTCGCGACCCCGTTGGGGTTGTTGGCGTTGTCGTCGCCCGCCCATGTTGCGAATCACATCCTCGAATCCGCCACCCCCGCCGGCGCCGAAAATCTCACTGAAGTCGAATGTTGCACCACCGGGCCCTGTGCCTTCATAATGAAATCCACCGCCTCCTGGATATCCGCCTCCCGTAAACGGATTCCCGCCACCAGGTCCACCGCCGGCAGCATCGAAGGAACTGCCATAGCGATCAAACATTTCACGCTTTTCAGGATCCTTCAAGACCTCATAAGCCCGCTGTACCTCCTGAAATTTTGTTTCAGCCGAACTATCGTCAGGGTTCATATCGGGATGATATTTCCGAGCCAGTTCACGATAGGCTTTTTCTATTTCTGCCGTGGACGCACCGCGACTGACACCGAGAACCGCGTAATAATCATCGCTCATCGCAAACCCGACTGTTCCGTCAAAAGACGCAGAGAAAATGCCTGAAAAAAATACCCGTAGAAAAAATGCAGGCCGAAGCTTCCGTATTCTATGAGCCGATGCCCTAACGTTACAAGTTCCTCCGGCCGGCAACCGTTTTGGGAATAGATAATAGATAAAAGTGGGAGAGCCATAAATCGCGTTTCTTGTTAGATTGCCCTCTGTGAAAAACGCAATCTTCGACCGCTGACTTTCGGCTAGCCGAGGAAGAAAAGATGAAGATCAACGGGATTCAATCCCATGGTTCTGCGTGGTTATCTGTGGTTTTCAGCGCGGTACTGGTGAGTGCGATTGTGCCGCGCCTGGCGACCGCTGTCCCTCGTAGCGGCGAACTGCAAATTCACGTAATTGACGATAAAACCGGAAAGCCGCTGGCCAGTCGGATTCACTTGAAAAATTCTCGCGGACGTCCCCGCAAAGTACCCAAAACTGCTTTTCTGGAGGACCACTTTACCTTCCAGTCGCCGATCTCCATGGTGCTTCGCGAGGGGAACTATACCTTCGAAGTAGAGTGTGGTCCGGAATACAAGACTCGGACCGGCCATTTCAAAATGGAACGAGGGGGTACCGACTCGAAGACCCTGCGCATGGAACGTTTCGTCAACATGGCGGACGAGGGCTGGTACGCCGGCGATCTTGACGTTCGACGGCCTGTCAAAGATATCGAACTGTTAATGCAAGCTGAAGACGTCCATTTGGCCGAGTTGATCAGTTGGTCGGATGCAAAGAATAGCTGGAATCGCAGTCGGGAGCAGTTGGCTGATCTGAGCAAAGAAAATAAGCAGCCAGGCCTGTCGTTTTCAATTTGTGGGGGCAGAGACACTCGGCCCAGTGGCGGGCTGGCTATCTATCCGCTCGCCGAAGATGAGACCACTCTACCTGAAACCGGTTTTTCGCAGGCTGGCATGACGGCGGATCATCCCCCAACGATCGAACTTGTGCAAAGCTGGAGGGAGATGGAACCGATCTGGGTCGACGCCGAATCTCCTGACGCACGCGACCTACCACTATGGGTCGCCCACGGCATGTTGGACTCGGTGCGATTGGCCCATCGTCGGTATACACGGACTGGTCTCAAGAAAAAAGCTGCCCGTCCAAAAAGTTGTATCCCACGTGATTCGGCGCAGTATCCAGGAGCAAACGGGCTGGGTCACTGGTGCGAAACGATATATTATCGCTTGCTCGAATCCGGTTTTCGGTTCGTGCCCACCGCGGGAAGCGGTTCGGGCGATGTCGGAAATCCCGTTGGACACAACCGGGTTTATGTTTACTTGGGCACCAATACCCCGATGACGAAGCAGACATGGTGGGAAGGCTTACGAAAGGGGCGGGTCCTGGTGACCAACGGGCCGATGCTGCGTGTCCTGGTGAATGGGCAACCGCCTGGCCACGTATTTCAGGGCACAGCGGGCGACACATTAAAACTTCAACCTGACATCAAGTTGTCAGTGAAAGAGCGAGCCGACTATCTCGAAATTGTCAAAAACGGACGTGTTATCCGTGCGGTGAATCTCGGCAAGGGCGCGGGCGGACAGCTGCCGCCGCTCACATTCGATCAAAGCGGCTGGTTCTTGGTTCGGGTGCGTGCGTCGAACGACCAGACGCACCGTTTTGCAACCACAGGCCCCTTCTACGTGGAATTTGACACACCGCGAATCAGCCGATCGGCGACAAATTTTTTCGGCCAGTGGATCGCCGACCAGGCCGAGATCCTTTCCCGAGAGAATCCAGAAAGCTGGGAAAAGATGCAGTCGTATTACGACCGAGCCATCGATTTCTGGAAAAAGCAGGCGGCAGCCGCAACCGTTGACTAACGTCAACAAGCACGGGCCGTCCCGTGGTGCCACTGCGACGGGCGGGGCTGGCGAGGTATACTCGCGAGTTCCCGGCACCCCATTACAGCAAATGGAAATCTCGCCGGGTATCGCAATTTGATTCGTTTTACGTCGATTTCAAAATGACCTGGCAGACGCTTTATCCCTTCACTTCCCAATGGCATGATCTGGGTGGTGTGCGAATGCACTACCTCGATGAGGGTGCCCCGACAGCGGCGCCCGTGCTGATGGTCCATGGCAATCCCACCTGGTCGTTTTATTGGCGGAATCTGATCCTGCCTCTGCGGGAATCGATGCGGACCATCGCAGTGGATCATGTGGGCTGCGGGTTGAGCGATAAACCAGCGGAATACCCATACAGACTCACCCAGCACACCGACAATCTAATCCAATTGATCGAGACGCTCGATCTAAACAACATTACATTGGTCGCACACGACTGGGGCGGGCCGATCGGACTGCGTGCCGCACTAGCACTAAGATCTCGCTTCGCGCGGATTGCGCTGCTGAATACGGGGGCCTTTCCGCCCCCGTTTTTTCCCTGGCGGATCCGCATTTGTCGCACTCCACTCCTTGGTCGGATTGCCGTCCAAGGATTCAATCTCTTTGCCCGAGCTGCGATTCGGATGGCAGTTTCCGATCACCGAAATATGACCCAGTCGGTGAAATCGGGTCTGCTGGGACCCTACGACAGTTGGTCACATCGTCGTGCGATCTATGAATTTGTCCGTGATATTCCTGCCCGCCGATCTCACCCCAGCTACAAACCGCTGGAAACACTGGAACAACAACTCCCGGAGCTTGCCCACCTGCCAGCCCTGCTGGTTTGGGGCATGCGGGACTGGTGCTTCCGTCCGGAGTGCCTGCATCGACTAAGTTCGCTTTTACCTCAGGCCGACCGCAAAGAGTTGGTCGAGGCGGGACACTACGTGATGGAAGATGCAGCCGAGGAAGTGGTTGCAGCGATCTGCAACTTTTTTCAGAGACACCCTCTGGCAGGGAGTGCGGCCACGTGAAATCTTCTCTCTCCATAGGTCAAGCTGCGACCCTTGCCTGCCTCTGGGAGGCAACTGCCCCGAAACCAGGCAACGTGCATCCGCATGCCGCCTTCCATGACACCTGCTATGCGGATTATCTTGCGAGCGCTGTGGCGATTGGTCCAGCGATGCAACACGCCAGCACGTGCAAACTTGGTTCTACCATTCTTGCAGCCGTTGAGGCTACGCAGGCGCTAGTCGGCCGTAATACAAATCTTGGCACAATCCTTCTACTTGCGCCTCTGGCGAGCGTCTGCCCCGACACACCGCTGCGGGCGGGAGTTGCCGATGTGCTCGCGAGAACCGATCAGGAGGATGCCGCGCTGCTTTATGCGGCGATCCGCACCGCGCAGCCCGGCGGCATGGGAAGAGTCAAAAAGATGGATGTTCACCAGACGCCGCCAGACGATTTAATGGCCGCCATGCGGGCAGCTGCCGACCGCGACTTTGTGGCGCGCCAATATGCGGAAAATTTTACTCCCCTCTTTGACCAGATCGTGCCGAATCTTCGTGTGTTGATCGAGCAAGGCATGTCGCTGTCCGACGCTATTGTAAACGTGCATCTGCAAACGATGCACGCATTTCCTGACAGCCTGATCGCCCGCAAATGCGGCATAGAAGTCGCGCAAGAGACCGCACGGAGAGCCGGAGAGGTGATCGCCGTGGGCCCCCCAACCTCCGAGGCGTATCGGCATGCAGTGGCGAATCTTGACCAATATCTTCGAGATACGCAGCATCGTCGCAATCCGGGCACTACCGCTGACCTCATGGCTGCTGGCCTGTTCATCTTATTACGAGATGGCATAATCACAGATGCCTGCGGGTTTCATCAGGAAGCTGACGCTACAAGGCACATAGAGAGAGGAACCTTCAAAATGGAAGACCACCATGCGTGAGCAATACCACGTGGAGGTCACAAAAGACTATCTGGTCTTCAGTGCAGCCCACTTTATTACTTACGGTGGAGACATCTGCGAGCGGCTACACGGGCACAATTATCGGGTTGCGGCGGAAGTCCATGGACAACTCGATGAAAACCACTATGTGGTCGATTTTATCGTCGTCCGTAACGCGCTCGAACAGATCGTCCAGGCTTGGGATCACCATATGTTGCTGCCGACGCAACACGCTGAGATCCGCGTCGCACCGCTCAACGATGCGACATTCGGTGAGCAAGTCGAGGTCACGTTTCGAGACCGTCGGTGGATCTTCCCTCGCGAGGATTGCATTTTATTGGAAATCCCTAACACAACGACCGAATTGCTGGCCCGCTTGATCGGCAAACAATTGCAATCAGCCATTGAGACCGAAACCTCCACGCGTCCCAGTGAGATTCGGGTGGCCGTCGATGAAAATCACGGACAATGGGGAGTCTGGCACTATCGGGCAGACTAGATTCGACGAGCGACGACCGCACCAAAAAGCCACAAAAAAACCTGTCCCCTCCGAAGAGAGGACAGGTCACTCGGGTCTCCTACTTTTTGGATTCTTCTCCTCCGTTACCGACTCGAAGCACGCCAGCCACCGTGGGAGACGGTGGAGACGGTCGCAGGCGCGACGTCGAGCGTAGCGACTCGATCACCTGAGGCACTCTCACCCTCAAGATACGGTTGATGACGTTGTTCGAGATCTCGCATCGGTTGAATTTCAACCTCCGGTTTGATTTCGATATCTACTTCCGCACTCGGTTTATTGGCTTCGATTGCCGAGGGCGAAAGGGTGGGCTGTGGGGTGCTTTGACCGGGCAGGCTCGGCGCTGCCGGTTGTGCGCCCACCGTACCGCTCACCGTCGCACAATTTCCACTTGCGCAGTTGCCACTTGCGCAGTTACCAGTCGCGCAGTTGCCAGTCAGACAATCGCCGCCTGCACAAGCGGCGGTCCCGCAAGGACTGCCACAGGGAGCACACGAAGCGGGCTGGCAGGAGACCACCGGGGCATACCGAGTTTCACACACCATACGATACGCTGTGTACGGCACCTGTCGCGCTTGCCGCTGATAGGTCGTGCATGGCTTCATGCAGGTCGTTGTGCAACCGGTGCATGGATCGCAGGTCGTCACGGGCCGATAGGTCGTGACCGGCACGTTGCAATACTCAGTGCGATAACAAGTTTGAGGAACATACCGGCAGCTTTGCTGCGGCTTATAACATGTCGTCGCACAACTGGTGGCACACGGACTGCATGTGGAACCATAGCCCACCGTCATTGCAATTGGCTGTGCCATGGGTGCCGGTTCGTTGCGAGCCCAGAACCGATTCCAACGACGCATTAATCGATCGTATTGTCGGTTCGCACTACGGGTAAACAGCGGTTGGTATGCGGGGCGATACGCGTTAACGACCAACGGGTCGCATGCACCGGTTGCACACGGAGATGCCATCGGCGCCGCCGGCGCTCCATAGTAGGCGGTGACCGGCTGATTGCAGGTCTGACACTGTGC
>JAYYJN010000234.1:0-4344 GCA_036146215.1 Planctomycetota bacterium | reverse complement strand
GGTGGAGTCGGTTTCGACCGACGCGGGATAGGTGAAGTTGTTAGATGCGTGGTTCGAAGCGTCGGTTAGGACAGCGGTACTCATGGTCTAGGTCTCCGGGGGGGGGGTTTCTGTCGTTGCCACAAGTGGCGACAATTAATCTTTCCTGATTTCTCATGTAAAGCAGGAGAATTCTGGGAAAATTTTCCGGTTAGCGAAAGAGAGAGGTCTCTACGACAGGTGTAACCGTTACCGCCGCCGCAGGCCCGTTCAGGCTGTAGCGATTGTGCTTGCGTCGATAGGCCGATTTCGTTGCAGATTGAGGGGGGGGTAAACTCGAATCTAGCGAAGTCGTTCGGCAAGCTCTGCCTCGCAATCATGCAGCGAGCATCGCCACTGCTCAAGAGTGTCGCGATCGCGGATCGTAACGGTATCGTCATCGAGGGATTGACCGTCAATGGTGATGCAAAATGGAGTCCCCGCCTCATCTTGTCTGCGATAGCGACGACCGACCGCCCCCTTTTCATCGTAAAAGACGTTCCATCGCTGTTTGAGTGCCCGATAGAGCGTGCGGGCTTTTTCCGGCATGCCGTCCTTTTTCACCAGAGGAAAAACTGCCGCCTTGATCGGGGCAATCCTGGGATGAAGTTTTAACACTGTTCGCGTTTGCATTTTCCCTTTGTCGTCGGGTGCCTCATCTTCGTTGAACGCCTCGCATAGAAACGCGAGGGCCGCTCGATCTGCTCCAGCCGACGGCTCAATCACGTGGGGTAGATAACGGTCATTGGTTACTTCGTCCCGATACGTCAGATCTTTTCCACTACCGCGATGCAGCGGTTTGCCATCCGGTCCCTGCTGAACCACCAGCGGACGACTTTTTTCGTCGAGCTTTCCTTCCATGTGACTCCGTAAATCAAAGTCACCACGGTGAGCAATTCCCTCCAGTTCACCGAATTCTCCCGGAGGCAGGAAAGGAAACGCATACTCGATGTCCGCGGTTCCGCTGGAGTAATGGCTCAATTCGTCCGGATCATGCTCCCGAAGGATCAGTCGCTCATCCGCAAGGCCCAATTCACGATACCAGCGAAGGCGACGATCCCGCCAATAGCGGTACCAATCGGCGGAGGTGTCAGGGTGGCAGAAAAATTCGATCTCCATCTGTTCAAACTCCCGCGAGCGAAAGGTGAAATTTCGCGGCGTGATTTCATTGCGAAAACTTTTGCCAATTTGGGCGATACCGAAGGGAATTTTTACCCGCGTGCTATCGACGACATTTTTGAAATTGACAAAGATCCCCTGAGCGGTTTCCGGTCGTAAAAATGCGGCGTCTTCCTCCCCGCCAAGCGCGCCGACGATCGTTTTGAACATCAAGTTGAATTCCCTCGGTGGGGTGAGCGTGCCCACCGTCTTCGCATCGGGACCAAGGACCTGTGCAAAGTCATCGATTTCAGTCAGGCACACCAGGTCACTTCCCCACACGATACGATCTGCCTGCTTATTCCGCAGCTGAAAGAGCTTCAGTGCGCGGGCCTGCGTCTGCTCGAGTCCTTCCTCGCCCCCTCCTTCGCAGGTAATAAAAACCCGGCGGCCCTCGTACTCGGCCCACCGACCTCGTAGTTGGTCATGCCGGTAACGTTTTTTTGACTCCCGACAATCAACCATGAAATCGTGGAAAAGATCATAATGGCCAGAGGATTTCCAGACTTGCGGATGCATGATGATGGTGCAATCGAGCCCAGTCATCTCATATGCCGATGGTGCCCCAGCAGGCGGGTCTAATTCGTCGTGGCTGGTGACCATGTCGCGCCACCACGCCCCTTTGATATTTCGTTTCAGCTCGACCCCCAAGGGACCATAATCCCAAAAGCCTTGCAGGCCACCATAAATATCACTTGACTGAAAAAGAAATCCGCGTCGCTTGCAGAGCGAAACGAGTTTATCCATATCCATCCGAGAGCTCCGCTGTTGACCGCTGATTGCTACTGAGCAGTGACCAGTCTAATCATCCACTCGCTTCTTCGGCACCCGCCTCGAAGATAGGCAAGGAAGCTGCGGAGTTATTTTGTAATGAGGTGCTGCGGAAAATCGGCGACACGTTCACACGCAAGCTGTTCCATGACCTGCTGCAACTGCCGCTTGAGCATGAACATGGTATGGTGACCACCTTTTTTACCGAGTGCGGCGACGCCATACATGAACGACCGTCCGAGGAAAACAAATTTCGCGCCACTTGCCAATGCACACGCGACATCCGGGCCCGCCCGCACGCCCGAATCAAGCATCACGGTGATTTGATTGCCATACCTTGCGGCGAGGTGAGTCATCGGCTTGATGGTAGATTCTCCTGCGTCGAGTTGCCGTCCACCATGGTTCGAACAGATGATACCGTCGGCTCCGAGGGCGATCACTTTTTCGGCATCTTTTTCGGTAACGATTCCTTTGACCACCAGTTTGCCTTTCCAGAGATCGCGAATCGCTTTTATTTTGTCTTCATTCAATCGGCCGGCAAAGGTGCGATTCATGAACAAGCCCAAATGTTTCATGTCGAGACCTTTTGGGATGTAGGGCTTCATGGTTGCAAACTCAGGTTTGCCGGCAGCGAGTTGACCAGCACACCATGTCGGATGTGTAAGCATCTGAAAAATATTCCGCAGTGTCATCCGTGGAGGAATGGAGAGCCCGTTGCGGATTTCTTTCGGGCGGTAACCGAAGGTGGGTGTGTCCGCCAGGATAACCAGCACCGGCAGTCCGGCATCAGCCACGCGACCGATTATCTTGTTGCGAAGGTCATCCTCGGCGGGATGATAGAGTTGAAACCATGCTTTGCCACCGGTAATTTCTGCAATTGTTTCAATGCTGGCGGTACTGACGGTTGATAGACAGAACGGAAGATTGTGTGCCGCAGCCGCTTGGGCCAAAAATTCGCATGCGCGTGGCCACATCAGTCCCTGCAATCCGATTGGCGCTACACCGAATGGCGCATCGTAGGTTTCACCGAATAATTCTGTCTGCAGATCACTGCCTGCATACTCGCCGATATAAAAAGGACGCAGTTGCACCTCGCGGATATCCGCGGTGTTGCGATGCAGGTTGATGTTTGAGTTGCATCCCCCCTCCAAATAATCGAAAGCAAAACCAGGCACACGCCTACCCGCTTTTTTTCGGAGGTGCGCGATTGACGGGTAGTTGGAATTAAAATCCGCTTCCATCGTCGTGGGCTCCGTTAAGAGGATTCACCGCGGAGAGTGAGAAAACGTTCGTATGCGTCATCCCACTCCATGGATCTAACTGGATTATAACGGATGGGATTCCAGGAGGCAGAAACCATTTGTCGGATCTGATGAAGATCTGACACATCCCCGCTGCCGAGGGCTTGTGTCAGGATATTTCCAGCAGCGGTCGCCTCATCCGGTCCGGCGACCACCACCCGACCCAATGCGTCAGCCGTCATTTGGCACAGCAGCGAGTTTTTGCTCCCCCCCCCGACAATGTGCAACGTTTCATAATTCTCGCCGGTTACGCCCTCCAGGCTCGCAAGTGTCCGGCGGTAGGTAAGCGCCAGTGTCTCCAAGCAACTTCGAACCGCCGCACCCGCGGTAGCGGGGATCGGCTGCCCGGTCTGTTTGGCATAGGCGGCGATCTTTTCCAGCATCCCGCCCGGTAGCATAAACGGCGGATGATCCGGATCTAGAATCGTTGCAAGCGGCGGTGCTGCCTTGGCCTCGGCCGCGAGTTCGGCATAGGAATATTCTTCGCCACGTCGCGTTAGATCGGCTCGGCACTGCTGCACAAGCCAGAGCCCGATGATGTTTTTGAGAAAGCGGACTTTACCCCCGACGCCACGTTCGTTGGTCAGTGGTGCGTCGCGAGCCGCTTCGCTGATAATCGGTGCATTAAGTTCGGCACCCATCAGAGACCAGGTTCCACTCGAAAGATAGCACCATCCAGCCTCTGTCGTGACCGGGATGGCGGCTACCGCAGAAGCGGTATCGTGTGCGGCCGGCGCGACGACTTCCAGCGCTGCGGGAAGTCCCGTGAAGTCGGCCACCGCCGGCAACAATTTGCCAATCACGCTGCCGGAGGTGATTTGCGTGGGCAGCATGTGAGTCGGCAGGCCTAATTGCTCAAGCAACCCGGTTGCCCACGCTCCGGTGCGGGCGTCAGTCATTTGACTCGTCGAGGCAATTGTCTCTTCCGCAGTCTGGTTACCGGTGAAGAAATAGTGGAAAAGATCGGGGATAAACATCAGCGATTCAGCCTGCTCAATCAGCTGCGGTGCGGATGCGTGTCGTGCTGCGAGTTGAAAGAGGGTATTGAGACCGAGCAGCTGAATTCCAGTTGCCTGGTAAATCACCTCCTTGCCCG
>JAYYJN010000233.1:0-3207 GCA_036146215.1 Planctomycetota bacterium | reverse complement strand
CCACGGGGTTTTTTTGTAATCCTTTTTTAATCCGTTGTTAATTTGATGAAACTTGCGTTGATGAAACTTGCGTTGACGAGTTGTTCCCCGACGGGCCTTGGGCTATTCTGCCAGCATCGTTGCGGGAGGGCGACTGGATTGCCGATTCAGGCTTGAGGAAACCTGTGAGCGAGAAAAGAGGCATGACAGAGTGGATTTTAACCCTGATCGGCCCCGATCGACCCGGTCTTGTGGAGGCGGTTGCCGAGCGGGTTGTGGCACGCGGTGGAAACTGGATGGACAGTCGCCTGGCACATCTGGGCGGTAAGTTTGCCGGAATCGCGCATGTCGCCGTGCCCGAGGCGGAAGCCGGGCCGCTCGCTGAGGACCTTTCCGCGCTTGAAGCGGATGGACTGGTGGTTCACGTTGAGGCGGCCGGAAAAGCGTTTGTCACCCCTCAATCTGCCGGGGAAGTGATCGCGGCACCAACGCAGCCGCAGCATTTGCTGCAGGTCGTCGGCAGTGATCGACCGGGAATCGTGCGGGAAATTTCCGGCGTGTTATCGGCCGCAGGCATCAACGTCGAGTCGCTCTCCACCGAGTACATGGCAGCGCCGATGAGTGGCGGCCCCATCTTTCGCGCCGAGTTTCAGTTTATGATGCCTCCAGCCCGTTCGATCGACCAGTTACGATCGGATGTGGAGGCAGTTGCCGGTGACCTGATGGTCGAAATTTCCCTGGGCTCTTCCCTGTAATCCGATAAATTTTGAGGCTACGCGATGTTGATTCTGCTTTCACCCTCCAAAACCCTTGATCTCGCTCCCCCCGTAATTTCTGGCAAGATTACGCAGCCGGAATTTCTGGATGAGGCTGCGGTGCTTGCCGACGTACTGCGAAAGAAAACTCGGCCGCAGTTAGCCAAGTTGATGTCGATCAGCCCGAAACTGTCCGAACAGGTGGCCGGATATTACAAGAACTGGAAAACGCCATTCACGGCAAAAAATGCGCACCCCGCCCTGCTCACCTTCCGCGGTGATGTCTACGAGGGATTGGCCGCCGAAGATTTCAATGCAGCGGATCGCTCGTTTGCTCAGAAACATTTACGGATTCTTTCAGGACTCTACGGGATCCTTCGTCCCTTGGATCGGATGCAGCCTTATCGACTCGAGATGGGCTGCCGGTTGGCGAGCGGTGGCAAAGAAGGATTCAAGAATTTGTATGACTTTTGGGGCGACCAGGTGCGTGAGAATCTGGAGATTGCCGCAAAGCGAAAAAAACAACCGCTCGTGAATCTGGCGTCCGGCGAATATTTTAAAGTCGTACAACCGGCAAAGATCGAATTGCGAGTTGTGACCCCGGTGTTCAAAGAGAAAAAAGGCAAAAATTACAAGGTGGTGAGTTTCTTTGCCAAAAAAGCCCGCGGGCAGATGGCCCGATATATCGTGAAGCAACGCCTAGAGGAACCGGAGGAAATGCAGGCCTTTGCCGAGGATGGCTACCGGTTCAACGGTCCGCTCTCTTCGGAGGATGAGTTCGTCTTTACGCGGGGCTAAGGTCGGCGAGAATTTTTTCAAGAAGTTCCAGCGGCAGCCCGACCACATTCGACGCACTGCCTTCGGTGATATGCAGCCAATCGGGCCCGTCCTGGTATCCGAAGGCGCCGGCTTTACCCTGCCATAGATCGGTTTCCAGATAATCCTCCAGGGCATCCTCGCTGAGCGTGTCCATTTGCAGATGGGTGATTGCGACCTCGGTCTTTGGAATGCCTGTGGCCAGCGGCCAAAGGCAAAGTCCGCTGTAGACCCGGTGCGGCTGTCCGCTGAGCCGGGAGAGCATACGGCGAGCGTGATCTCGATCGTGTGGTTTGCCAAGAATTTCACCGCCGCACTCGGCCACCGTATCGCAGCCGAGGACAATGGATGCGGCTTGGTCGGCTACGGGGAGTCGACGCACGACATCGGCGGCCTTGCGTAGGGCAAGCGAGGAAACCAGTTCTGCCGGGCCGCAGCCGCTGCAAATACCTTGCGTTTCATCCACCTCGGGCACGCGTTGCTCGAAACGGTAACCGGCCTCGATGAGGAGTTTCTGCCGTTGCGGAGAGCTACTGGCAAGAATCAGTAGCATCGATTTTTCGCGTGATGCCATACTTAATCGATCGTTTGCGATGTTTGGAGTTGATCACGTATCTGACTGTGACTGCGCTGCTGTGATACGATGGAACGCTGGCCGCTCCCCGTCTCAAATATCGATCACTCGCCATGGCGCAAGCCCCATTTCCTATTCTCTACGAGGATAATCACTTATTGGTGATCGATAAACCGGCCCAACTGGCCACGATGGGCGTGCGTCCGCCACGCAAAAGTGCGCTCGAGCTGGCTCGCGGGTATATCAAAGAGAAATACCAGAAACCCGGAAACGTTTACCTGGGCGTGGTCAGTCGTCTCGACGCCCCGGCGACCGGCATCCTGGTTTTTGCCCGCACCAGCAAAGCAGCAGCGCGGCTTACCGCGCAGTATCGCAAGCGCGAGGTGACCAAGATATACCACATCCTCATCGAGGGGAAACTGAGCGAGGCGAGCGGATTGCTCGAGGACTGGGTCCGCAAGGACGAGCGGCATCGGCGGATGCATGTAGTCACCGCACAAGCGGAGGAGAGTCAGCAGGCGAGGCTCTCCTATCGCGTGCTTCAAACTATGAAAAAGTGCCAGTTGGTCGAGGTGGAACTCGAAACAGGACGCAAGCATCAGATTCGCCTTCAGTTTTCCAGTCGGGGACACCCCGTGGTGGGTGACCGAAAGTATGGCGCAAGAGACACCCTTTCTCGGGGAATCGCCCTGCATGCTCGTCGATTGGAGCTGATGCATCCGGTCCGTGACGAGAAGATGATCTGGGAGGCGGACCTGCCCCTCATTTGGCAACCGTTTCTCTGATGCCTTCTCAATTGCATGCACATCGGGGACGAACTTGGTGATTTTTTGCCGAAAATCGGTGTGTAATTTGGATCAATCCGGATGAAACTTCGGCTTTCAACTTGGCGCACGCGACCGGTGCGTTAAGTTGGAACGGCAGTTTCGAAACATCAACCCCGGGGGACGCGAGCGATGGCCGGTGCTGAACCTGTCTTTCGACAGGCTGCAATTAAGAGCAAGCTCGTCAGCCAACACGATCTTGAGGCGGCGGAGCGCGCCCTCTGCGACCGAGGCTCATCGCAGGCGGAGACGACCGTCG
>JAYYJN010000232.1:0-2763 GCA_036146215.1 Planctomycetota bacterium | reverse complement strand
CAAGTAGAGTCTTAAAAAAATAGGCTTGTTCGACAAGTTCTTCTTTGGGAAGCATTTTTGTTTTCCGCGGAATCTGGCTCACCCTGGTGATCGATTTGGCGAGGGATATAATTGAAATAGAGCTACTTGGTTGTCTTCTATTATAAATGATTTAAGGGCCTCAGGTACGCGATCGGTTAAGCCCAATCACAATCCTGTGCTCATCCCGTATGCAAGGTGTTCCGTGAACCACCAGTTTTCAAGTATTGACGAGACAGTCGCCGCCATCGCGCGTGGTGAGGTTGTTATTATTCTTGATGCCGAAGATCGAGAAAACGAGGGGGACTTCGTTTGCGCTGCCGATAAGATCTCTCCCCAAATTGTGAACTTCATGATCAGTCATGGGCGGGGACAGCTATGCATGCCGATTTTGCCAGAAGTTGCTGATCGTTTGCAACTGAGTTTGATGGTCGATAAAAACACATCTCCCCTACAGACACCATTCACCATTCCGCTCGATCATCACACGAATAAAACGGGGATCACTGCGCCGGAGCGGGCCATGACGATCGCAGCGATTGTAGATCCTCAAAGTAAACCGGAAGATTTTGTCCGGCCGGGACATTTGTTTCCCTTAATTTCCAAGGAGGGCGGCGTCTTACGGCGGGCGGGACACACGGAAGCGGCTGTCGATTTAGCGCGAATGGCAGACTTAGCACCGGCAGGCGTGCTGTGCGAAATTCTTGATCAGGAGGGACACCGGGCAACACGCGATCAGCTTTTCCTGCTGGCAGAGACTCATGGCCTTAAAATTACAACCATTGAGCAGTTAATTCGTTACCGGAGAGTTCGAGAGAAACTGGTTCAGCGAAATGCCGAGGCCAAACTGCCGACGCGCTATGGCGAAGGCAAGATCATCGCCTATTCAGTGCAGCATGAATCACAACAACCGATCGCGTTCGTAATGGGTGATCCCACGAAGGTCGATGCTCCGTTGGTACGCCTGCATTCTTCCTGCTTTACCGGGGACTTAATCGCCTCGCTACGTTGCGATTGTGGCGATCAGCTTGACCTCGCCTTGCAGATGATCAGTGCCGAGGGGACGGGCGTTTTGATTTATCTTCCCCAGGAAGGTCGCGGGATTGGTTTATTGGGTAAATTAAAAGCATATGAACTGCAGGACGAGGGGCTCGATACGGTGGAAGCGAATCTTGCACTCGGCTTCAAAGCAGACACGCGAGACTACGGCATTGGCATCCAACTCCTAAAAGATCTTGGGCTAAGTCGGATTCGACTGTTGACCAATAATCCAAAAAAGACGGATGCTTTCATATATGGTGGATTTGATCTGGAAGTAGTCGATCAAGTGCCTATTATGCCACCCATCAATGAACACAACACACGATATCTGGCCACGAAAAGAGACAAACTGGGGCATCATCTGCCAGACGAAATTTAGGGTCTCTGCCTGACGTGCTTTAGCAGTTAGAATTGCTTCGCAGATGACACTTTTGCAGATTCTTATCCTGGGCGTGGTGCAAGGAATCACCGAGTTTCTCCCCGTTAGCTCATCGGGGCATCTGGTCGTAATTCAGGCCTTGTTCGCCAAATTCGATGGACAAGTTCTTCCCGATATGGTTGCAGTCAATGTGCTGCTGCATGCGGGAACATTGGCAGCGATACTTTTATTTTACCGAAAACGGATTGCTCAGCTTCTACTCGAGGACCGACGAGTGATCGCGCTGCTCGCCATCGGCACGATTCCGGCGGTTGGCGCTGGTTTGATTTTCAAAAAGATTTTACCTGAATTTTTATCAAGTCCTTTGCTCGCTGGTTTCATGTTCTTAATCACCGGTGGGCTTTTGATCTGGAGTGGCAGGCGTGAAGGCTGCCACGACGATTTAGTGGAATATCAATCGCTTAGCTACAGGCAGGCATTTGGGATCGGATTGTTTCAGGCGGCCGCCATCTTACCGGGTCTGTCTCGAAGTGGCTGGACCATTGCAGGAGGCATGTTACTGGGACTGAAGCGTGAGGCAGCAACCACCTTCTCGTTCCTGTTAGCGATTCCCGTGATCGCCGGTGCCACGCTACTCGAACTCAGAGAATGGTCAATCGATAAAACGCTTGTCTCTCCAGGCCTACTCGGTTTCGGAACTGCCATCGCATTTGTGGTGGGCCTTGTGTCCCTCTGGCTGCTCGTGAAAATTGTCGAAAAAGGGCGGTTGGCCTGGTTTTCTTACTGGCTGATTCCTCTGGGAATTGGCGTGATTTTCTGGCAACTGGCGACCTGATTCGTCGAATACGTTATACTCGAATCCCGAGAGAGTGCTCCAAGGCAGCGCCTTACGACTCTCTCGTCCTTTTTCACTATTTTCACTAGGGGGGCGAACTGGGTTCGACCGGATAGCCTGAAGTGAGAGTGGCGTGCCGTGGTTGGTCAGTTGGCCACGTTAAAAGCTGACCGCATATTTTATTTGCCGAAGGTAACTTCGCACTGGCTGCCTAAATATAGGCGACCCCGGCTGATGGCTTTCGTCGGAGAGGCCTGAAAGCTGGTCACCAATTCCGAATCGCCCGAAGTCATTGCTGGACACGCTTCAGGTTAAATTTGTTTCCGGCTAGCGCGGGTGGCATCCTGTCGATTGGAGTCCACCCGAGCAAGAATTAAACAATCGACTACGCGCGTAGAAGCTTTCATGAAAATGTCGCGGGACGCGGGTTCGATTCCCGCCGCCTCCACTACGGTGGGTAAGAACTGCAATATCAAAAAATCAGCCGATT
>JAYYJN010000231.1:0-12534 GCA_036146215.1 Planctomycetota bacterium | reverse complement strand
ATCGGGGTGTGGCGCAGCTTGGCTAGCGCGTTTGACTGGGGGTCAAAAGGTCGCAGGTTCAAATCCTGTCACCCCGACTCGCGGCCAACGGTCGCAGGTGCAGAGAGAAAAATCGAAAGGAACACCTTTTGACTCGGTTTATTGCTCTGCTTTCAGATTATTTTTCAGATTACCGCCTGCCGCTGCGGGTGGTCGCGGGCGCCTTGGTGGCCTGTCTGATGCCAGGGATAACACTCTTTGCTGCACCCGATCACCCGAATATCGTGATCGTCATGGCGGACGATATGGGCTTTTCGGATATCGGTTGCTACGGGGGTGAAATTCAAACGCCTCAGCTCGATCGACTTGCTGCGGAAGGAATACGATTCACGCACTTCTATAATGCCGGTCGCTGCTGTCCCACGCGGGCGAGTCTGCTGACCGGTCTCTATCCACATCAATGCGGCGTGGGAAATATGATCCGCGATCAGCAGTTGCCCGGTTACCGCGGCCAACTGAACCGCGAATGCGTGACGATGGCCGAGGTGCTGCGCACGGCAGGCTACTACACTGCGGCGATCGGAAAATGGCACCTGACCCGCGACGATTCACCGGGCGATCCTGCCGCCGATCGCAGCTCGTGGCCGCGGCAACGGGGGTTCGATTACTTCTATGGCACGCTGCCCGGTGGCGGCAGCTATTACAACCCGAGGGGACTCACTCGCGACAACGACCCGGCACGGCCCGACGACAACTTTTATTACACCGATGCGATCAGCCGCGAGGCGGCAGCCGCGGTCGAGCGTGCCGCTGAAATGCATAAGCCACTGTTTCTTTACGTGGCTTACACCGCACCGCACTGGCCGCTGCACGCGCCGGAGCAAGATGTGGCTCGCTATCGCAAACTCTATGCGCGTGGCTGGGACAAACTGCGGCAAGCTCGCTACGAGCGGATGATCGAAATGAGACTGATCGATCCGCAATGGAAGCTCAGTCCTCGCGACAGCCGCGTGCCGGCATGGGAGGATGCGGAGCAAAAAGAATGGCAGATCGAACGGATGGCGGTTTATGCAGCGCAAATCGATCTGATGGATCGAGGCATCGGCCAGATCGTCGAATCGCTTAATGAGACCCACCAGATGGATAACACTTTATTCATCTTTCTGGCTGATAACGGTGGTTGCTCCGAGATTATTCCTGTTCGCTCCTTGCCAGACGATCATCCCGAAGCAAAATTCGGCAATCTGCCGGGTGTGATGCCGGGCAGCGATGAGACATTCTCCAGTTACGGGATCGGCTGGGCCAATCTCTCCAACACCCCTTTCCGGAAATACAAGACGCTTCAGTTCGAGGGGGGCACCGCTTCTCCGCTGATCGTGCATTGGCCCGCAGGCATTGCCACAAAACGCGATGGCTCCCTGGTCAACCAACCGGCGCACCTGATTGATCTGATGGCCACGGTGGTCGATGTGTCGGGTGCGACCTATCCGCAAACGGTCGACGGTCATCCGATCCAGCCGATGGAGGGCATCAGTCTTACCCCGGTCCTTGCGGGACGTTCGCTGCAGCGGGACACACCGCTGTTTTTTGAACATATCGGCCACCGCGCCGTGCGGGAGCCCCGCTGGAAACTGGTCTGCCGCGGTCCCTATGCGCCCTGGGAACTTTACGACATGCAGGCCGATCGGACCGAACTTGATGATCGGGCTGCCGAGCAACCTGAGCGGGTGAGGCAGATGGTTGCCGCGTGGGATCAATGGGCAAACCGCGTGCGGGCCAAGCCTTGGCCGCACACGCCACCCCGCAAGCCGCGGCAAGAAAAAACGAGCAGCGGCGGTTAAGATTCGGGTTTACAGGTTCAACTGTTGTTCGTACTCGGGTGAAACAAAGTCATCCTTAACGCTCATCAGTGCAATCCGGGCTACAGCACGTGGCGGCAAGATGCGGGTGATCACGTTGCGGACAAAAATTGCCAGATGCCCTTTCGGCAGGTAAGTCGGCGCAACCTTGAGCGCGTTTTTCTGTTTTTGCTTGATCAATGGTTGCAGTCGCTCTTCATAGCGGGCAAAAGCGGTCTGATAATCGTCTCCGGCAAGCGTCAATTCGCCGGCCAGCACATACGCCTCGAGCATCCCCATCCCGGTTCCCTCACCTGCGAGTAACGATAGGCAGGCCGCAGCATCACCGACCAACGCCACTCTGCCGCGGGTCCAGTGGTCCATGTGGATTTGACTCACCACGTCATAATAGATGTGGTTCATTTGATCGAGTGCGTCGAGAATCTGCGGGCACTCCCAGCCCATGCCGGCAAACCCTTGTTTTAACTCCTCGCGCTTCTCATCGTCGGTTCGGGGCACGCCGGGACCGACCAGCGGTTCGCGGATCCCGAGCAAAAAGAGCGTCTTGTCATCCCGTTTGGAAAAACGCGAGACCTGCCGCTTCGGTTCGGTGTGCGAAATGAAAGTCAACTCATCCCGGGGTTGATAGCCATCGACCTCAACCGCCGCGACGCGCATTTCAAGATATTGTTCAAATTGTTCCATCGGTCCGAATGTCAACTCACGCACGCGTGAGTGCAGGCCATCGGCACCGATCACCAGATCGAACGATCGCGGCGATGCTTGCTCAAATGTTACCTCGACCCGGTCCTGGTGTTGATCAATCGAGTCAATCGAATCGTCGAAGAGCATCTCAACCTTGCCCTCGACCAAGCGGAACAGGGCCATCGCCAGATCGCCCCGCTCGATCGTGACGAATCGGTCGTGCACCATATGGCTGAGAATTTGTGGATCGAAGGACGCGTCTGTGTTGCCCGCATCGTCGACCCAACGCACTTCCTGCACGTGGTAGCCGAGTTCAAGCAGTTCCGGAAGAATGCCCATCTTCTCGGCCTGGTCGTAGCCGAGCCCCCAGCAGTCGACCAGATAACCACCGGGCCGCGGACCCGGTGCCCTTTCAATCAGCGTTGGCTCGTGACCGAAGCGGTGCAGCCAATAGGCCAGTGCAGGACCGGCAATCCCCATGCCGTTAATGGCAATTTTCATCGCGTTCATTGTCTCCGCTTCAGGATACGACGCATTCACTCCACATTCTTCGGTGAAGCGCACCGCGTGCGGTGCATCACGTTTAAACCGCTTGGGACCTGATAAAAAGCCCCCGCCAATGTTTTTTTCAAATTTTCTTCCGCATCGCAGCAGCTACATTCGCTGAGCTGTTCGTCGAACCGTCATCGAACAACGATTGTGATCAAACTGGCTCGATACGCCGAGTCTATTTCGCTACAATTGTTACCGCTTTCTACCTTCTGGACCCTCCTTCTGGACTTTTTTGAGGATCGATCATGACTCTGGCTTCCTTTCTGTTCTTTACCGTGCTTGTGGCTGTGATTACCTATCTGGTGACCCGTCGGGATGACCACGCGTCGAGCCGTGGCTACTTTCTTGCCGGTCGGAGCCTGACCTTTCCGGTGATTGCCGGGTCGTTGCTGCTGACCAACCTCTCAACCGAGCAAATGGTGGGACTCAACGGAGCGGCCTTCATGGACGGGTTCTGCGTCATGGTCTGGGAGGTCTGGTGCGTGATCGCCATGGTCACCATGGCCCTGTTTTTTCTTCCCCGCTATCTCAAAAGCGGCATCGCCACGATCCCCGAATATCTGGAGATTCGCTTTGACCATCAGACCCGTGTGTTTTGCAACCTCATTTTCCTGGTCGCGTATGTCGCGATCCTCCTGCCGATCATTCTCTACACCGGAGCGACCGGAATGATCGGCATCCTGGATGTGGGCGCGCTGACCGGCATCGAATCACCAACCACTCTGCTCTGGAGTATTGTCTGGATGGTGGGCATTATCGGTTCGATCTATGCCCTCTGGGGCGGGCTCCGCACCGTGGCGATCTCCGACACGCTCAACGGCATCGGCCTGCTGATCGGTGGTTTTCTGATCGCCTATTTCGGCCTGGCTTATCTCGGTGGTGGCAGCATGACCGGTGGGGTCGAGAAACTGCAGAGTCTGCCGGAGGGAACCTTCAACTCGATTGGCGGAGAAGACAGTTCGGTGCCATTCGGCACGCTCTTTTCCGGCGTGATCCTACTCACCTTTTTCTACTGGACCACCAACCAGCAGATCATCCAACGGACTTTCGGTGCCAATTCCCTGGCCGAAGGACAGAAGGGCGTTCTGCTGACCGGGGCGCTCAAGTTACTCGGCCCGGTTTATCTGGTGTTGCCCGGCATTATCGCCATCGCCCTTTTTGCCCAGGACGGCATCAAACCGGATCAGGCTTACGGCCGCCTCGTGAGCACGGTGCTGCCGAACTGGTTGACCGGTTTCTTTGCTGCGGCAATGATCGGCGCGATTCTTTCAAGTTTCAATTCGGCCCTGAATAGTTCCTGCACGCTTTTCAGCCTCGGTCTTTATAAGGGCGTGTTTCAGAAAGAAGCCACCGAAGAACAGGTGGTCCGCTCCGGAAAAATATTCGGCTTGATCGTCGCGCTTGCCTCGATGACGATCGCACCGTTTTTGGCACAAACCGAGAGTATTTTCGGTTATCTGCAGAAGATGAACGGCATTTACTTTATTCCGATCTTTGCCGTGGTGTTCATCGGTATGCTCACAAGCCGCGTGCCGGCGCGAGCGGCCAAAGCAGCGCTTTGGACCGGGATCATCATCATTCCGCTCGGTTACTTCGTCTACCCGTTCAACCTAGTGGTCGAGTCGATGCACGAATTTCATTTTCTCGGCATCGTGTTTGCTTATCTGGTGCTGCTGCAACTGATTCTCGGTGCCATTTGGCCGCGGGAGACCGAGTTTGTGCAGGAGGATGTCGGTGCGGTTGATATGACGCCCTGGCGGCACGCGAAGTTGGTGGGCCTGATCCTGGTGATTGCGGTGTTCGCAATCTATCTCTGGTTTGCCGACTTTACGGTATTGCAGGCCGCAACGTAGCACTTAAAACGTGCAGGCCGCGCGGTTCCTGGCGATCTCAGTCGGCGAGGGCTCTCAGTCTGTAAGGGCTTTGGTCACACTTTTGGCGATGCCCTTTTTGGCCTTCTCTTTGTAGATCATGGCCGCAAACGGGAGTTCCAGATTCACCGTCACGCTTGACGGCTCGACATGGATATCGCCCCCAATGGTGAAGCCCAGACTTTTGAATTTGAAATCGGCCCGATCTTCTTGCCAGTCGAGCGAAAGGTCGTGACCCTGAAAGTCGGCCACGGTTTTTTCAATCGCCGGAGTGACCTTTTCCACCACCGCGTCGATCGATTGATTGTGCTCAACAGTAACGGTGACCTTCGGCATGAGAGGCCTCCTATTTGGATTTAACTACAAAAGATTTTCGCCGGATCCTTCGGGGGAAAGCAAGCACGGTCAGGTGGCTGCCAGTTGACGTCCGGCACGTTTCTGCGCGGTTTGCGAAAGGAGCATTTTTCTCAATCGCAGACTGCCGGGTGTGATTTCGACCAGTTCATCATCGGCAATATACTCCAGTGCCGCTTCGAGCGAGAGGATCCGTGGTGGCTTGAGCAGGATATTGCGATCGCTTCCGGCTGCACGGATGTTGGTGAGTTTCTTTTCTTTGGTGGGATTCACATCCATGTCGCCACTACGGCTGTTCTCGCCCACGACCATGCCCTCATAGACTTCATCGCCCGGGGCCACAAACATTTCGGCCCGCTGCTGCAAACCGTCGAGGGCGAACCCGACCGCTTTGCCAGAGACCATGGAGACGAGCACACCGTTGGCCCGACCCGGCAGGTCGGATTCCATCGGACGGTAACTCTCAAAACGATGGTGGATCACGGCCGTCCCCTTGGTGGCGTTCAACAACCGCGTACGGATGCCGATCAGTCCTCGCGAGGGAATAATAAAAGAGAGCAGTGTCAGGTCACCGCGGGTCGACATGTCGGTATTCTCTCCGCGACGATTGCCGACCATTTCCATCACCGGTCCGAGGTATTCGTGCGGCACCTCGATCGACAGGGTTTCAAATGGTTCCTGCTTAACGCCTCCCTCCTCGCGGAGAATCACCTGCGGCTTACCGACCGACAATTCATAGCCCTCGCGGCGCATGGTCTCGATCAGCACCGAAAGATGAAGAATGCCGCGACCCGATACGGCAAAGGAATCGCTGTCCGGAACCCGCTCGACGCGAAGCGCGACATTTTTTTCCAGTTCCCGCATCAATCGATCACGAAGATGCCGGGTGGTCAGGAATTTGCCGTCCCGACCGGCAAGTGGCGAACTGTTGATTTGAAAGATCATCCGCAGCGTCGGTTCGTCCACCCTGAGTCGTGGCAATGCAACCGCTGCGGCGGGATCGCAGAGCGTATCGCCGATTTCAATTTTTTCCATCCCGGTCACCGCCGCGATATCCCCCGCCTCTGCCGTTTCAGTTTCGGTTCGCCCGAGTTTATCGAATACGAACAACTGCCCGACTTTACCCTCGGTCTGTCCGCTCTCCTGCATCAGGGCCAGCGATTGTCCGCTTCGGATCGTGCCGGCCTGAATCCGTCCGATGGCAATCCTGCCGACGTACTCCGAGTAATCGATCTGCGAGACCAGCATCTGCAGCGGACTCTCGGTGTCAACTTCCGGACCGGGAACATGCTCAAGGAGCATCTCGAGCAGCGGCTGCATTGAGTCACCCGGCACTTCAGGATCCTCTGTTGCGAAACCTTCTTTTGCGCTGGCAAACACATAAGGAAAATCGGCCACCTGCTCGTCAGCACCAAGGTCCAGAAAAAGCTCGAGCGCCTCAGCCACCACATCCTGCGAGCGAGCATCGGGCCGATCGATCTTGTTGACCACGACAATCGGTTTCAAGCCGCACTCGAGGGCCTTGCGCAGGACAAATCGCGTCTGCGGCATCGGTCCCTCGGCTGCATCGAGTAACAGTAACGCGCCATCGGCCATACGCAGCACCCGCTCAACCTCGCCGCCGAAATCGGCGTGCCCCGGCGTATCAATGATGTTGATTTTGACGCCCGCATGCTGCAGCGCGATATTTTTAGCCAGGATCGTAATTCCCCGCTCTCGCTCCAGGTCGCCCGAATCGAGAATCCGCTCACCGGCAAGCTGGCTGTCACGGAATTGGCCACTCTGGCGAAGCAGGCAGTCGACCAATGTCGTTTTGCCATGATCGACGTGGGCAATGATAGCCACGTTACGGATATCGGTTCGGCGTTGTGTCATGATGGCAAACGAGCAGTGGTGGAGACGGGTGGGGCAAAATCACTTGCCGCTCGGGTGAGCAGCGAGGCGAGAGCAGTGAGGTGAGTGCGGTTGGTTGTGCGTTTTACAGTTATTGGGGGCCGATCGCGTAAAGCGATTTGAGCGTGCGTAAATAGAGGCGGCCATCGGCAAACACCGGAGATGCCGTGATCGGTTCCCCGATATCATTGCGGGCGATGACCTCAAAGTCTTTACCCGCACGCACCACCGTCACCACCCCGTTGCGGGCTGTCAGATAGAGATTGCCGTCTGCATAGACCGGCGAACTGCGGTGACGATCTCGCGTGGTCCGCTCCTCGTAGACGAGCTTTCCGGTTTCTGAGTCGAGGGCCATCAGGTTGCCATTCTCGCGGCACAGATACACCATGCCGTCGTGAATTACCGGAGAAGGCACGTCGGGTGTATTGCGAGGAAGGGTCCAGGCCACGAATTCCTCTGAATCGGTGATGTCGCCGCTGCCGCCCGGACGGATACCGATCACTTTCCCTTTTTTCGCCGTGGGCACCACAATCAAGCCGGGAGCGCAGGCGGGCGACGCCACGAAGCGGAGCGTTTTGTTGTATTTGTCTTTCGGATTCAAATTGCCGCATCGCCAGATTTCGCTGCCATCCTCCAAACGGTGCGCAATGCAATAGTCGGCACCATGCGTAACGAGAAACCGCTGCTGATCATCTTCATAGAGGACCGGCGAGGTGTAAGAGTGTTTGCATTCATCAATCGCATTGGTCTTCCGCTCATGTTTCCAGATTTCTTTGCCGGTCCGTTTGTCGAGCGCGACAACAAACCCCGTATGCGGATCTTCATTCCACGGACCATGGATCAGTTGCACATACAATGCGTCGCCGTCGAGCAACGGTGTGCTCGAGAGGCCGAACTGAATGTCGAAGGCTCCATAGTCGTCCTGCATGTTTTTTTTCCAGATCTCGTTGCCCTCCATGTCGTAACAGGCGAGCAAGCCGTTGGCCATGAAGGCATACACGTGTTCTCCATCCGTGCTCGGCGAGGGAGAGGCATAATTGCCTTCGTCACCGCGGACCGCCTCATTGCCATCGCCGACTTTCCGCGTCCAGAGTAGTTTGCCCGACGTGTCGGCACAGAGCAGCAGCAAATCCTTGCCGTTCTCTGCGACGCTGGTCACAAAGATGCGATCACCAGCCACCACCGGTGTTGCGCCAGCAGGTCCCGGCATCGGCAACTTCCAAAGCACGTTCTGTTGCTGATCCCAACGGGTGGGGAGGTTTGTCTCGCTGGTCTTTCCGTCGCCTTTGGGCCCGCGCCATCCGGGCCAGACCGAAGTGGACTCGGCCGCCGCCGGTTCACTCAGCAGGAGCAAGGGCAACGTAAGGCAGATCAGGGTGGCAACGTTTCGGGTTGTTCGGGTGCGCATCGGGAAACTCCAACGGTTGGATCACAGCATGACTGCCAAGAGATTACGCTAGTTTCGGACAATTCGCAAAGCCGGTCAAGCAAGGTCTCACTCCAGTGCGTTGTCTCTGCATCTTAGGCAGATTACAATTGCCAACACCGAAAAAGGACCCTCTCTTGTGGGATACCCCGATTGATGAAAATCTCAACGATCCCGCACCTTTATCGCAATGTGAACCGCTGGGGAGAGATTCTCACGATTCTGAGTAAATATGGCCTGGCAGACTGGCTCAGTTCGTTTGACCTGCAGTTTGCCAAGGGCTGGTTCAAGGATAGCCAGGGAGGAACCCTCACCACACAGTCGCGGCAGACGCGGTTCCGACTCGCGTTGACAGAGCTTGGTCCGACTTTCATCAAATTGGGCCAGATTCTCAGCACCCGGCCCGACATAGTGGGAGTCCGCTTCGCGGGGGAACTTGCCCAACTGCAGAGTGACGTGGATGCAACCCCTGCCGATCAGGTGGCCCGAACCATCGAGACTGAACTGGGCGAGCCGGTCGATGAGCTTTTCGATGATTTTAATCCCACCCCGCTTGCCTCCGCGTCGATTGGACAGGTGCATGCGGCCCGCCTGAAAACAGGCGAAGAGGTGGTAGTGAAGGTGCAGCATCCGAATATCGAGCAGAAGGTGCGGATCGATCTCGATATCCTCGCCGGTCTTGCGCATCTGGCAGAGGGGATTCCAGAATTTGTGAACTACCGCCCACGGGCGACCGCCGCCGAATTTCAACGCACGCTCGTAAGGGAGCTTGATTTCGGCCGCGAAGAGCGAAACATGCTGCAGTTCATTCAGAACTTCAAAGACAATCCGGCGATCAAAATTCCGCGACCGTTTCCCAAGTACTGCACGTCGCGGGTGCTGACGATGGAGCGGATTGACGGAACTAAACTTTCGGACCGCGACGCGATCAAGGCCGCAGGACTCGATATGCAGGAGTTGGCTCGTCGGGGTGCTGAACTCTATCTGGAAATGATTTTTTCGCACGGCTTTTATCATGCCGATCCTCACCCCGGAAACATTTTGCTGCTCTCGGGAAATGTCATCGGCTTGCTCGATTTCGGCATGGTTGGTCGACTCGAAGAATCGCTTCGCGAAGATATTGAAAATATGCTCCTGGCAATCGTCAATTCGGATGAGACCACCCTTACCGACGTGATCATCCGCATCGGCGATGTTCCTTTCAACCTGGATGAGAGCATGCTGCGACTGGAGATCGCTGACTTTGTAGGTCACTATGGCAATCAACCGCTCGACCAGCTCGATCTCTCGTCACTGCTCAACGAGATGATGGAAATCATTCGGCGGTATCATGTGATGTTGCCGCCCCAAATCGGACTTCTGCTTAAGACGCTCATCATGCTTGAGGGAACGGCACGCGAAATTAATCCGCAGTTCAGCCTGATTGAAGTGATGCAGCCGTTTCAGAAAGAGGTCATACAGCGGCGACTATCCCCGAAACGAAAGATTCAAAAAGTCCGGAGAGTCATGCTTGAGGTCGAGCATTTGCTGGAGGTTCTACCCGGACGGTTGAATAAGATTCTGGCCCAAGTTCAGAAGGGGCAGTTTGATGTGCAGTTGAAGCACCGCGGGCTGGAGCCTTCGGTCAACCGTCTCGTGCTGGGCATGCTCGCCAGCGCGCTGTTTCTCGGCTCGTCATTACTGTTGAGCCTTAAAGTGTGGCCCGTGTTGTTTGATCGGATTTCAGTGCTGGGTGCCATCGGTTGTGGCGTGAGCTTTTTGCTGGGCCTCCGCCTGCTGCGGGCTATCGGCAAATCGGGACACCTGGAGCGACGAGACGATCTTCGCGATGGTCCTTAGTCGCGTTTCAGATCGCGACTTTTCAAGGTCCCCTGCCCTTCGATATTTTCAGCCCGCTCTGGCCGGCAGGAAGGTCGTCAGGTGCAGATAGGGAAGGTGGATGACCGCCGGCAAATCATGTCCGGCAGGCTGCTTGTCCTCTTCCGCCGTGAGCGAATGCGCGGCAACCGCCGCAATCTCACCCGCCTCAGTCGCCAGGTGCACTCGCAGCACCGTTTCGATTCTGTTGTTGAGCTCATCCAACTCGCTCAGGACCTGATCCTGCAGCGCCTCGATCTCATCAAGCAGTGGGTTGGCGGATTCATGCTCCACAGAAAGCCTCGTCGGGTCGGATCGGGGAAAGTTAATGATTCGCTACTCCCTAGCCTCCCTTTTCGACCGTTTTTCCCGGGCCGAATAGCAGGTTTTTAACCTTCGCCCACGGCTGACGCGGAACGTGGGGCGAGTTTGCCGCTTGCAGGGGTGGTGCCATGCCGGAGGCGCCGATTGTTCGGGAAAAGCGGCGACTGCGGAGGGTGCTGTTTGTCCGGTCCCTAGCGTCTGGGTGAAGCGGGTGGACACCCGGCCGGTGCGTCCACTACACTGTAGGGCTCGCTGCGGGGGATGTCCCGCTTTCATTTTTATACTCACGAAAGGTCACGATGTGGTTAAGTTGACGGTGCGGGATCGCGAGTCGATCCAAGAGGCGGTCCGCCGCTTTAGAAAATTAGTCGAGCGAAGCGGAATCAAAAAAGAAATGCGCCGTCGTGAGTATTACGAGAAGCCGAGCGAAGTCAAACGTCGTGCAAAAATCCGCGCCGAGCGCCGCAATCGTCGCAGCCGGTTGTTGGGCGAAATTTAAGTCGCGCTCTGCCTCTGTTAGTAACCTCTGGTCAGTCCCCCAGGTTCTTTCGGCAAGCGGGGGACATTTCCCTCGCAGTTGCAGCTAGCCCTGTAATTTTTCGGGAATCGTCTGGCAGAACGCCTGAATCTCGTCGCGTACCCGGCGGTAGTGTTCCAGCGCAGCTGCTTCATCGGTCTCTGATGCCGCCAGTCGAGGCGGATCATCGAACGGGACATGTAACCGTGTTGCTTGACCGGGGAGCGTGGGGCACCGCTGGTCGGCATCGCTGCACACGGTGACCACAAAATCAAACGGCACATCGGTGATTTCATCGGGCGTCTTCGAATGCTGACCCGAGATATCAATGCCCACTTCCTGCATGACGGCCACCGCTCGCGGGTCGAGCTGACTTTTGGTGATGCCTGCCGAATAGGGTTCGATGATTTCGCCGAAGATCGCCCGGGTGAACCCCTCAGCCATCTGGCTCCGGCAAGAATTACCCGTGCAGAGAAAAAGCAGATTGAGTTTGTTGAGCATCGGTTGCCTCTTTCTATTTTGACGTGGCGGGCTATTGTCCGCCTGCGGACCTGTCTGCGTAACCATCCGGATGATTGCATCGCCATTGCCAGGCTGATTCGATGATCTGTTGCAGTTGAGGAAATTGCGGTTGCCAGCCGAGTTCTTTGCGAATAAGGCCACTGTCGGCAACCAACTCGGCCGGATCTCCCGCGCGACGCGGTGCGATCTGGCTCGGGATCGGATGCCCAGTGATGGCGCGGGCCGTCTCGATCACTTCCAAGACGCTGAAACCTTTTCCATTGCCGAGGTTGTAGGTTCGACTCCCCTGGTCAAGTGCTTCGAGTGCCAGGATATGTGCATCGGCCAGATCGGAGATATGAATGTAATCGCGCACGCAGGTGCCGTCAGGGGTGGGATAGTCATCGCCGAAAATCGAAATATGCTCCCGCTTGCCCATGGCGACCTCCAACACGAGCGGAATCAAATGACACTCCGGCGTGTGATCCTCACCCCGCTCGGGGCTTGCGCCGGCTGCGTTGAAATAGCGAAGTGCTGCATAGCGGAGTCCATCTGTTTGCTCCAGCCAGAAAAGCATGCGCTCAAGAATCTGCTTTGACTCCCCGTAGGGACTTCCCGGGCGAATCCGTTCCTGTTCGGTGATGGGAATTCGCTCTGGAGAATCAAAAAGATTGGCCGTCGACGAAAGCACGAAGCGTTTGACATCGTGCCGTAGCA
>JAYYJN010000230.1:0-4347 GCA_036146215.1 Planctomycetota bacterium | reverse complement strand
ACAAAACGTGTCAGGGCGTTTCAAAGACTTGAGACAGAAGAATTGTGGGTCCGAGCTTTTACGTGCCGTCGTTTGTTGCGACAGACTCTTACCCATTATGCCATGCTAATGCTCGGGTGTGGAACCACAAAGCGGGCAATTCGGATCGGTGTTAAGCTGAAGGGTTTGAAACTGCATGGTTCTTAAATCGCCGCGTAGCAGAGTGTTATGAAGTGGTTTCCCGATCCGCGTCAGGATCTTAATGGCCTCCATTGCCCCTAGGGCGCCGACCGTAGCCGAAACAGCGCCGAAGACAGGGAATTCACGTTTCCAATGCTCTACGTTCTCCGGATAAAGGCATCGCAGACAGGGTGTGATTTCGGGCTTAATCGAGGTAATCCGAAACTCAAGGTCATACATGGCACACTCGACCAACGGGATATTTTTCTTGACGGCAGAATGGTTGAGCGCAAATCGCTCAGGACAGAGTGGCGCGCAGTCGACCATAAGATCCACTCCATCGGACAATTTGTCTATATTTTCTGAATTCGCATTTTCGTTCCATGTTGTGATTTGAATATGTGGATTCAGTTCGCGTAGTCTCTCAGCAGCGCAATCCACACGAGGGGTGCCGACACGCTGGTGCGTCATGAGCAGTTGGCGATTGAGGTCACTTAATTTGATATTGCCTGCATGCGCTAAAACGAGATGGCCGACGCCTGCAGCTGCCAACTCGTAGGCGACCACGCTACCTAGCCCACCAACCCGCGATACGAGGACGCAGGATGACTTAAGAATGCGTTGCCCCTCTTCGCCGAAGTCATCAACCCACATTTGCCACTGGTAAGTCGCCTTTTCCTGTTCAGTTAACCGGGGTAACGGTGCGGTCACAGAAAACCTTTCATGGTGTTTAGCCGCCGCTGATCGCCGCCAGCAGAGTGATGTGCGCGCCGGGGCGTACGGGTGCCGGGTCATTTAATAAGGTTTGTTCGTCATCTACGCAAAGCAGTATTGCGGGGCGCAGAACTCCTTGGTCATCGGTCAACAGTTTGCGGAGTTCGACAGGAATTGATTGACAAAGCGTATCGAGGCAATCTTTGACTGTGGCGCCGTCTGCAACGCTAAGCGTCTGCTCAGCAGCACCGCCGGCATGTTTAAGATGAGCCGTGTAATGAATGGTGATGTCCACAGCAGCGCATCTCCAACGCGGTCGATTATGGATACGGGGGGAGCTTTGTGAAGCGGATGCTTCGGTTTACGATGTATGATTCCTTGCAGTATACTTCCCGAGCGTGACGTTGAGAAAGGTCATATCAAAATGGGTCCGTTTGAGATGAGAGCATGAGCGAGAAAGATCTTCTCCGGTTTATTGGTGCCGATGATGTGGAGATTGAGGAATTGCCGTGGGGGCTGCATCATTGGATTGTGAAGCCGGGTATTGCCGATGCAGAGGGGTTATTGCTGGTTAAAGTGCGAATGCCACCCGGCAAGGCGCATCAATTCCACCGGCATCCGGAATATGAAGAAATCATATTTATTCTTTCGGGGCGTGCCGAACAATGGGTGGAAGAGGAGTGCCGTCAGCTTGGCCCTGGCGAGGCCGCGCACATCCCCCGTAATGTGGTACACGGTACCTATAATACTTCCGATGAACCGCTTGATTTTTTGGCAATCTTGTCGCCTGCGAACATTAATGGACCAGCAATCGTCGATGTTTGCCAGGAAAAACCCTGGTGTGAATTAAAAACACCGGTGCTTTATTAGCCGTAGGCTGTCTAAATATCTGCTGTTATACTGGGGCTATGCGCAGCAAACGTTCTTCTCGTCGCGAGCTACTTCGCCTGGGTTTTGCCGGAGGGATCGGACTTTCTCTCTACGACATGCTTCGGCTTGATGCCGCTGGCGCCCTCGCCGCCGCACCCAAGGCCGACGCCATCATCTATTTGTTTCTCCAGGGGGGCATAGCGCAGCAAGAGTCCTGGGATCCAAAGCCCAATGCTCCCGTGGAAAATCGCGGGATGTTTGACTCAATCCCCACCAAAATACCCGGTGTTCGGTTCAATGAACTGATGCCCCATACTGCCAAGATTGTAGATCGGCTAACGGTAATCCGTTCGATGACCCACGGTGAAAACGATCACGATCGTGGGGTCCACATCATGTTTACTGGCTATGACCCGAGTCCGGTTGTCTCGTATCCGAGTTTCGGCAGCGTAGTAGCGCATCAATTGGGGGATCGCAATGAAATGCCGCCCTTCATCAATGTCCCCTCGCAGATCGATCAATCTTCGGGTCCGGGTTTTTTGCCGTCGCGATTCAATGGATTTTCGCTCGGCTCAGATCCCGCAAGTAAAAATTTCCGTGTCCAAGACCTAAGTCTCCCTCAAGGCGTGTCGGCAGAAAGATTTGCCCGGCGCAGGGCGCTGCTGGCAGATGTTGCGCGTGATTTTTCACAGCAATATTCTGGAGATCGAATGGAGGCCAGAGATGCGTTCTATCAACGTGCCTACGATTTAATTCATTCTGAACGGGCAAAAAAAGCGTTTGATTTGACGCTTGAAAAAGAAACGATGCGTGATGCTTACGGTCGGTCTGAAGTTGGGTCGCGTTTGCTGCTTGCGCGGCGGCTTGTCGAGGCTGGCGTTCGTTTTGTCACCGTTCAATACGGCGAGTGGGACCACCATGCAAAATTGGAGCCCGGAATCAAAAAACATGTACCTCCGTTTGATCAAGCGTTCGCCGCGTTGATTACGGATCTCGAGAGTCGGGGCATGCTCGAGCGGACGCTAGTCATTGCCTCGACAGAATTCGGCCGAACGCCGAGTATTAACACGTTGGCGGGCAGGGACCATTGGGGCAAAGTGTTTAGTATTGCCATGGCCGGTGGTGGAATGCAGCGGGGGCTAATCTATGGCGCATCTGATTCTATAGCGGCAGAAGTTGCCGAAGATCCGCTGACAATTCCCGATTGGGCCAGCACCATGTATCACCTACTGGGGATCAAAGGCCACGATACGCTGATGGCGCCCGGGAACCGTCCAATTGAGATCGCCCGAGGCGGCAAAGTCCGCTCCGCGTTGCTCCTGTAACGCCGCCAATACGAACTTAGGGATTCTTATGTGCCGCTGCATACAGATCGCGATCGTTTGCTTTGGTCTGATTCACTTTCTGGCCGCTAATGCCATTCCGGCGTCACCGCGTTTGGCCCGTTTTGTTCCCGGTTGCGTGACGCAAGGCGAAAAGGTGGACGTGCTGCTTGAGGGGGAGCGAATGCAAGATCCATTGGCAGTTCACTTTTATGAAGACGGTATTGAGGCTGTCGAGTTTAAGGCAGAGGGCGATGCGGTTCGAGTGACACTGCAAATTGCACCCGATTGTCGTATCGGTGAACACGCAGGCCATCTGCAGACTCGTAGCGGGATTACTGAATATAGACCGCTCCATGTGATCCCACTCGATACGGTGCGGGAAACGGAGAAAAATGATCTTCAACAAAACGCTCAACCGATCAAACTCAATCACGCATATTGTGGGCGTATGCTGGAGAAGGATCGGGATTTTTATGTGCTTGAGATAGAAAAACCGCTGATCCTTACGGTGGAGTTGTTGGGTATGCGACTGGGCAATGCGGTGCTTGATTCGGTCGTTACGGTTCGCGATGCATCCGGAAATGTGATGGCATCCTCAACCGGGCATCCCTTTTCGGTCAATGATCCGATGCTTCAGGTGCAGATTAGAGATCCCGGGCGTTATTTCGTTGAAGTACGTGAGTTGTTGGGGGCCGGAAGTGAAAACAGTCATTATGTTCTTTGTGTTGGCGACTACCCGCGGCCTCTGGCGTGCTATCCTCCCGGAGGACCGTTGGGTCAGGAATTAGAAATCGAGTGTCGAGGTGACCTTGGTGGTGTCTACAAGCACAAAGTTCGTACACCGCTGCACGCAAGTCGAGATCACAGTCTTGCGCCCCCACGAAACGGTCAAAGGCCGCCCACTCCGATTCCCTTTCGACTCAGCACGCATCCGAATCTCACGGAATAAGAACCGAATAACGTGCGATCAGAAGCGACCCGCGGTGAAATCTCCCACGCATTTTGCGGCGTGATAGAAAAAGCGGATGACGAAGACTGGTTCGAGTTTGCAGCTGTGGAGGGAGAGCCAATCGATATCGAGGTTTATGCGCGTCGAGTGAGGAGTTCTCTTGATCCATCCATCGCAATTTTTGATGACCAGGGTGAACGATTGGCGAGCAATGATGATGGGGGGAAGGTGACCGATCACAGCGACGCCGAAGAACGGGGTGTTGATTCATTCCTTCGTTTCAAACCGCCGAAGACCGCATCCTATTACATCCGTATTAATGATATTTTA
>JAYYJN010000229.1:0-4597 GCA_036146215.1 Planctomycetota bacterium | reverse complement strand
ACAAATCGCTGGGAATCAATCGCAGCACCATAGCCACATGCCCCTGCTGCTTGAAGACAGAGACTCGAAATCGTGCTCCGTCGCCGAATGAGAAGCCAAAGTCGGCACTACCGACCTCCTGCAATTCATTCTGCCAGCGATCCGGGGTAATACTTTTCATCAATGCTACGGTGTCTTCGGGCTCGAGTACTTTTGTCTCCACCCGTCGCAGGCTGCCATCGAGACGCAGCACCGGTGGTTGCCCTACCGTAATGTGTAGATCGCTTGCCCCCTGTTTGATCACGGCCTGCAATAATTTTTCAATCAGGATCGTCGCCACGTCTTCACTCCTTCACAATCAAGCTTTCTTTTTTTGCCTGCCGTAAATCAACCGTTAATCCACCGCATCCGCGTCCTTTTTAGCCACGCGATACACCTCATCAATTGTTGTCATTCCCTTACAGACCTTGTCGATCCCATCCCAATAAAGTGTCTCCAGCCCTTCCTTAATTGCCATTCGACGAATATCCTGCGTCGAGGCGTTATCGAAGGCAAGCTGGCGAATCTTTGGCGTCATTTGCATTAATTCATAAATGCCGATGCGACCGCGATAACCAGACTGTTGGCAATTGCCACATCTTTTGCCTTTCATAAAGGTTGCCTTTGCAGCACGCTCGGGCGAGATGCCAGCCGCCTCCAACACGGTGCTGCTCGGCTTGAACGGAGCCTTGCACTTGGTACAGACCACCCGGACAAGACGCTGCGCAAGAACTGCCATGATACTGCTGGCAACGAGATAATTTGCAACGCCCATATCGACCAATCGGGTGATCGCACTGGGTGCGTCATTGGTATGCAAGGTGCTGAACACGAGGTGGCCGGTGAGCGACGCCTGAATGCCCATCTCTGCGGTTTCCGTATCACGCATCTCACCGACAAGAATAATGTTCGGGGCCTGCCGTAGCACCGCACGGATGATCCGGGCGAAGTCGAGCCCGATGTTATGCTTCACTTCAACCTGATTGATTCCGGGAAGATAATATTCCACCGGATCTTCTGCAGTGATAATTTTTCGCCCCGGACTATTGAGCTCATTGAGTGCCGCATACAAGGTGGTCGTTTTCCCTGAACCGGTGGGGCCTGTGACAAGAAAGATGCCATTCGGTCGTTTGATCAGGCTGTAAAAAGTTTGAAACGATTTTTCACTCAGGCCTAACTGCTTCACGCCGATTTTAATATTGTCTTTGTCAAGCAGCCGCATGACGCAACTTTGGCCATGGTTTGTCGGGAGCATACTGACTCGCATATCGAGTTCTTTTTCCCCCACAGTGACTTTAATTCTTCCGTCTTGTGTTCGGCGTCTCTCGGCGATATCCATGTGGGCCATGATCTTCAGTCTCGAAAGCAGCGCGCCGAGCAATCGCCGCGGTGGACTGTCACGCTCAACCAGGACACCATCGATTCGGTACCGGATCCGGATGCGATCCTCGAATGGCTCGATGTGAATGTCTGATGCCCGCAACTGCACCGCTTCATTAATAATTAAGTGCGCCAACCGCACGATCGGTGCACTCGTCTCGTCAATTTCCTCATCTTCACCAACACCCTCCTGCAAAGGATCAGTTTCGGTAAAGTCAATCGCGGTATCTGTAAAATCCTGCAACATCGAATCGGCACTTTCGCCTTCGATGGCACCGTAGTAATTGTTGATCGCCTGCAGGATATTCTCACGCGGGGCAACGGCAATTTCGATTTTACGATTCAAGATAAATCGCAATTTATCGAATGCATCGAGATCGAGCGGATCGCTCACAATCACACGGAGGGCAGCATCCTCTTCCGCCATCGGCAGAATGGCGTTTTCACGGGCGACCGATTCGGGGACCAATTCAATCACTGCAGGAGGAATGGTGATTTCGTCGAGATTAATAAAATCGAGGTGATGCTCGGCTGCGATCGCCTGCATGACCTCATCACCGGTCGCGTAACCGAGGCGGATAAACGCATCGGAGAGACTCGACCCTGACCCACGCGCCATCGACTCAGCCTCTTCAAGCTGATCGGGGCTGATCGTGCCCTGACGTATTAGTATTTCGGTGAATTTTGCCATGCCTCTCCGGCCCTCACCGCCTGAGCGAGGTGCGGTGGGCTGTTACAGACCGCCGCACTTCGGATGGATTGTCATGGGTGGACGGCACTCTGTGCCAATGCGACCAAAAATAGGCTTCCCAAGAATGTTGAAGCTAACGCTCGGCCGCTCGATTAAAAAGCACCTAACCCTTTTCAGAGACTAGACTAATCGGCACTGCCTCCGGCGTCAACCAGCAGCGGTAGGAGGCAATACTAATTGTGACCTCGCACTGCCATTTCAATCCACTTCGAGGGTCAGAACCACTTGGCGGAAGAACCTGCGAGGGATGAAGACGATCGCTACGCACGAAGTGGCATTCAGTCTTTCAACGCTACCGGCACCTGGTCAACTTTTGCGGCCAGGATGAAATCGTTTTCTGAAAGACCGCCAATTGCATGGGTCCACAGCTCGACCGACAGATTGCGATAACCAGCAATATGGAGGTCGGGATGATGCCCATCTTCCTCCGCAACTTGGGCGACCTTATTGAAAAAATCGATTCCCGCCATAAAGTTTTTTACAGTAAAATCTTTGCGGATTCGCTGCCCATCCGGTGTTAACTCCCACCCCTCAAGTTTTTCGAGTTGCGCTACCGCTTGCTCCTGTGTGTAGGGTTCAACACCACCTTCGCAGGGAAGACACTTTTTTTGAGTCAATTGATCACAGGACATGGCTTCCATCAGAGAAACTCCTTCGAGAGGTTTGTTTTTTAATCACGCAAGAACGACATCCAACCCATGCCAGAATTATTCACGCTTGTGACCAGACCGTCAATCACCGACCCGCAATCACCATAAGAAAATCAGGCGAACACTAAGTGCGGCGCAGGGCAGAGGAAAGAAATCGGGCAAGGCCACTAAGCGACAGTCTAATCAATCTTAAGACCATCAGGGAAAACTGTGCAGCCGCTGACCGAGCCGTCCGCAACGTGCGGTAACGCTCACTATAACGCGAAAAGCCGGTCGCGAAAAAAAGATCAGATTACGGTCCGCAATCGACTGAAGCGAGCAGGCAGAGACCTACCCGAGCGATTCAGCACGTGCGAGGCGCGGTCAAGAGATCGATCGCCAACAGCAGCACAAAGACAAATATACTCGAAACGATTGCACTCATCCGATTTCCCCCATAACAACGACAACGCTTCCAAGCGTTAGGTCAGTTCAAGAAGGCAAAGGTGTCAGCCTGTGTCCGCCTGATTAATGAATTAGTTGCCGGGGAGCAATGCCGAGTCACAAAAAAAAGCAAATTTTGTCAAAAAACCTGAAAATCATCTGATTTAGCCACCAAAAATCCCAGTGGCATACCAGATCCGGTTCCTACCCCGATGGATACTGTACGCATAGAGCGGGTGCGATCCGAATACCAACTGCCAGTGACCGGCACTTTGTCGCCATGCATGAACGCACCCCAGACAGGCGGTCACCAGCGGTTCGCCCGGCCAACTCTCCGCGCAAACCTCGACCGGTGGCTTGCCCCCGATCTGCTTCCACAGCTGCTGAAATCGCGATTGCCACTGCTGGTGACCTTGGCGGCCCAGAATCGCTTGCCGTTGACTATGGGATAAGGCGGCTTGGCGCAGAACAGGAGACCAAACACCGGTGGTGCTCTGCGGACCTTCCGGATGCATGCGAATCGCATACACCATCATTCGCTCGGCAAGCCCGCCAGACGGAAGGCCAAGAAACGTGGATACCGACGTGGCCGATTCAAAAGGGGCCGCGTAGTAACTCGGTTCGACAAAAGGTAGGCCACCGATCACCTGACCATAAGTGGTGGAATCAGGACAAGAAAAATCGATCACTGCCAACCCGCCCTGCCGTTGCATCACCTCAAATTCAGGTAATTGCAGAAGCGTTTGCTTTTGCCCATCGACTGAAACGGTGTAGCCGTATGGCAACCGAACGCAGATAAAGCTTTCGAGCAGAGGACGCACTTCAGGACGAAAACAGGTGTCGGTGATGAATCGGCGGTGGCGTAAGTTTTCGCTTTTTCCCACAAAGTGGATGAGCATATTTTTTTTCGTGGTGATCGCCTGAGATTTGGCGAGACGATAATCAGTTTGCCACAGTCCAACGGCATCGTGATTCACTGCAATCGCGTTTTGAATCTTTACAAGCTGCTTCTCTGCCGCCACACCCGGAAACACAAAACTGAAAACAAGCATGAGACACGATGCATATCGCAGGAGACCGCCAGAAAACGCAACCAAATCTCGAAAGTCACCGGTATCGTAGTCGCGGTTCAAGAACTCACTCACTGGATTTCTTCTTTGAGCGTCGAAGCGTCGTTCGGCTGCACTCATAGATAACTTGCCCCCGCGGTGGTTGCCCCGAAGCGCAACTTTCACGAGGTCGCCACGCCGGGTGCCGGTAATTGAGAACGGCCCATCAGATAGGTATCTACAGCTCGAGCCGCCCCACGACCCTCGTTGATCGCCCAGACAACCAGGGACTGCCCTCGGCGACAATCGCCCGCCGCGAATACTCC
>JAYYJN010000228.1:0-5440 GCA_036146215.1 Planctomycetota bacterium | reverse complement strand
GAATTGGGGCTGAATGAGGATTCAAATTTATGCGGGGTCTATAGTGGCGTACCTCTCGATCAACGGACGATTGAAGATCGGCCGAGTTTGCCCGACGTGGTGACAATTTACCGCGAAGGAATCATTCGTCTAGCGGCTGGCAGTGCGGAGGGTTTAACGAGTGACGAACTTCGTCGACAGATTCGCATCACACTTTTGCACGAGTTGGGGCATCATCACGGGTTTAGTGAAAGTGATCTGGATAATCTTGGTTATGGGTAAGGAAGCCGAAACCGTATCAAACAGGAGCACCCTCTGCGGTAGCCGAATGGTGCATGGCAAGGAGTAAACTATTGGATAGCTCACCGGGTCAAAGACTTCGTCGACTCATCGAGGATGAGACGCTTCAGGTGCCAGGTGCGCCGTTTGCGCTTTGTGCAACGTTGGCCGAGCAGGCAGGATATTCAGCGGTTTACCTGTCAGGTGCCGCGTTTTCAGCCGCTGCATTGGCCCGGCCAGATACGGGTTTGTTTTCTTTAGAACAATTGGCGATTCAGGCAGAGCGACTTTGTCAGGCGTCGGATCTACCTGTAATCGTGGATGCGGACACCGGTTTCGGCAAGGTTGCCGACTGCGTCATGCAGCTCGAGACAGCCGGAGTGGCTGCCATTCAGTTGGAAGATCAAACCTTTCCTAAACGTTGCGGACATCTCGAGGGCAAGCAGGTTGTGGGTGTTGAGGTAATGTGTCAGACAATCGCTGAGGCTGCCGAAGCCCGTTGTAATGCAGAACTAATCTTGATTGGTCGGACCGATGCACGCGCGACTGATGGTCTGAAGGTCGCAATTGATCGAGCCGCACGTTACGTGGAGGCTGGTGCAGACTGGATATTCCCCGAAGCTCTAAAATCGAAGGAAGAATTTGAGCAGTTTGCAAAGGCAATCGATGTGCCGCTGATTGCCAATATGACCGAGTTTGGGGCAAGCCCGCTATTGACGCACCAAGAACTTGCGGAGCTCGGTTTTGCGATAGTTCTTTATCCAGTAACCCTGCTTCGGGTTGCCATGAAGGCGATCGAAGCCGCCCTGGCTGTGATTGCGGATGCAGGCACCCAGGAAGAGCTAATTGATCTGATGCAAACTCGCGATGAACTTTATGATCTGCTTGACTATGACCCGGCGGCACCTGCCGAGTGAGCGAAGAAGTGGCATTTAATGTTTTGAGGTTGTTGATTTCAGCGAAAATAAATTGAGGGAATTAAAATATGAATGAACCAGCCTACCATCCTGGTTTAGAGGGGGTGATCGCCGGAGAAACAGCAATCAGTACCATTGCCGGCGGCTCGGGGCTCCGGTATCGAGGCTACGCGATTGAAGATCTTGCCAGCGAGGCATCTTTCGAAGAAGTAGCTTACCTGCTCCTGCACGGTGATTTACCCACTGCCGAAGCACTTCATGATTTTTGTCAGCGGCTCACCACCGCTGCCCCGCTTCAGAGTGAAATTCTCGATTTCATGCGATCGATTCCCCGTGATACATCGATCATGGACTTTCTTCGGACGTCGGCCAGCGCACTTGCCCACTTCGATGTCGAAGCCGATGATACCAGCAGCCCAGCCCAATTGCGCAAGGCAGAACGTTTACTGGCACAATTTCCGGCCGTGCTTGCCGCCCAGCGCAGGCTACAGCAGGGGCATGAACCGGTGGAACCCGATCCGCAAAAATCATTTGCTGCCAATTTGCTCTGGATGCTTCGCAGTGAGCAACCGTCCTCACAATTGGAGCGAGCTATGGACGTTTCGCTGACATTGTATGCGGAGCATGAATTTAACGCCTCGACGTTCACCGCACGGGTAATTACTTCGACACTATCCGATCTGCACTCGTCGATTGCCGGTGCGATTGGTGCACTGAAAGGACCGTTGCATGGTGGTGCCAACGAGCGGGTGATGGAAGTGCTTGAGGAAGTCGGCACGGTCGAGAATGCGGAAGGCTGGATTCGCAAGGCACTCGCCGAAAAAAGAAGGATCATGGGCTTCGGGCATCGCGTCTATAAAGAGGGAGATCCTCGCGCGAGATTCCTCAAACCGCTCTGCCAGGAGTTGGCGATTGAAACCGGCCATGAAAAGATGGAAGCAATGGCAGATGTGATCGAGCGTATCGTGGTGGAAGAGAAAGGTTTGTTACCGAATCTCGATTGGCCCAGCGCCCGCCTCTATCACTACATGGGACTCGATGTGTCGATCTACACGCCCCTGTTCGTTTTAAGCAGGGTGACCGGTTGGTCTGCTCATGTGATGGAGCAAATGGAAAACAACCGACTGATCCGGCCGCGATCGCGCTACATCGGCCCCGATCCCCGACCCTGGGTTCCAGTCACCGAGCGCTAAGCCGATTCGAAACGTTGGATTCGAAGCGTTGGTTAGTCGTTTGCTTCACTTGGCCAATCAACGAGGGCATCATCGATTGCGAGGCGATCTCTTTCGTGCTGCTCTGCTGCCGTCTGATACGACCCGGTAACGCTGGGATATTCGTTCGGCAACGCATACCAACCGTTGGGCCAAGTTTCGCTTTCCCAGCGATCGTTCGCCTCATTGAACGGGGTGATCCGCACCCAATCGATCTCAAGCGTCGCCTCCGAGAAATCTGGATCGCCTGCCCAGCCAACCCGATCAACGTATTGGCCATCGAGTTGTTCCTTATACCCGGCTGCCGGGAACCAGATGCCGAGCCAGAATCGGGAAGCCTGGGAAGGGATGTTATCCTGTCCGAACAAAGCACCTTCGTGTCGATAAACCTCTTCACCGTCGATCGTCCAGATCACTCTGGGTAGCTCCCCATCGCCACCGCTATGCCAGTCGATTCCATACGTATGAAATTGTCCATCGTTGATTATTTCCACTCGTCCAGGATGATGTGCGCCTTCCCCACCGAGCTTTCCACCCCAACTGTTGACACGCGCGGTGTCGAAACTGATCGGATCGTTTGATTCTCCGTTCTGCAAGGCAGTCGGGAATTCCCAATCGATTTCCGAATTCCGCACGCGGCTCGGCTCCTGCCAATACGCCTCTTCACTGGGGAAGTGCTCCACATAGTGAAAGGTCCAGAATGCGGAAGCCGCCCCGCTAGCTTCGGGTATCCGCGCGTGGACCTCATAGCTTCCGGATGCGTAGTACTCCCGCGTTGCAATTCCTGCACCGACTCGGGTCGTGCGGTCATTGTGGCCGACCACATCGCCCTCATACAGATCGCCATGGGCGTGCAGCAACAAGATACCGTTTTCGATTTCCACATTCTCCGGGGCCAGTCCCCCGTTATCTCCCCCCCAGGCTTTGTCGACCACCAGCCAAGTTGCCGGATCCAGACCGTTCTCAAAATTGTCATACAGTACTTCGGTGGTCGGATCCTGATTCGGTTGAGGGGTGTCAAGCCATTCGCCACCTTGCGCGACGAGTGAAACATTTTCCACCGTAAGCGTTCCACCCGATCCTTTGTACTGCTCAAGCACCACGCGAACGAGTCGGTAATCGCTGCCCGTGTTGAATGTGATCTCGATATTGCGACTCGCACCCTCTGCAACCTGCACAGCCGCGTCGAGGTCGACACGATCGCGAACCGCGATTGTGGCCCCATTCCCTTCAGCCGTCGCTGTAGCCCGAAGCGTGTAGGTGGTGTCCGGTGCGAGCGCGAAGGGAATGTCCTGTACGGCTCGAGATGACTCTTCAGGGGTGGCCACCAGTGTGATCCTCCCGCCTGTGTCATCAGGCTGCCAAGCGGTGTGATCGCTGACCCATTTTTCCAAGCCTGCAGAGAAATCTGCGTTGGCAATCATTTCTTCACCTGCAGCTATCAAAACCGGAAGTTCAGGCGGCTCTGCCCATTCGGTACCTGCCGGCGGGAGTGGAAGTGGCAATGTTCCCTCGACAATCCTGATGTCATCAAAAAAGACCTGCCCGGTTTGGCCCTGATACGCTTCGAGAAACAGTCGCACTTCCGTACTATCGGAGTCGGTGTAAAAGATAAACCTTTTCTCTTGCCATTGCTCACCATACGCAGCGTTTGTTTTCGGAAGTTGGGTCCCCTGATCGACGCCGAAGGAGGCCCAGATTCCATCGCCCTCGGTCCGGACCTGGGCGGCAAAAGTATACAACGTTTCCGGGCGGAGTCCGCGAATCATCTGTTCGACGCGGCTTGATGCGTCGCCGATCGGTGCCAGTCGAAGGGCTGTCCTGCCACCGGCGCTAGGGACAATCGTCACATCGCCCGTGGCGGTCCAGGCCGTATTGAGAGATTCTGTGAAAATGCCACCCTGTACCCAATTGCCATCTACATCGGGACCCGGAGCGGGTTGCTCGACCGGAGGTTGAGCTGGCAATTCGCTGACCGGTGGTTCGGTGGGCGGTTCCGCAGGCGTTTCGGCAGGCGGTTCAACCGGGTCAGACGGCAGCTCGCTGTCGGCTGGCAGCAGTTGCACCGCATCAAGTCCAACGGATCCGTTTTGTTGTTTGTAGGCCTGCGCGTAGATGGTGACAAATTCGGCATCGGCAGCCGTGGTGAACGATACAGTGTACTGACCTGAGACGTTGTCTCCGGCACTTACCTCCGACCATTTGCCGTCAAACCCTTTGACACCCAGATAACCGTAGGCTCCGTCGGCGGAGAAAATCTGTCCGGTGAGTTGATACTCGGTTCCTCCTTCGACAGCCACTTGCTGGGAGATGCGTGCAGTTCCTTCCTCTGTGGGTTGCAGGATGAGTTGTGGATTGCCGTTCACCTCGGTCACCGTTGCGCTGGCCGTGACACTGCTCTCTTCTACCCAGCCGGAGAGCCCGGCCGAAAAATCACCATTGGCAAGTGCATCTGCGGCGAGAAGTTGTCGCGCTTCGAGCGACTCGATCTTTAGTTTCGGTTGGTGTCCACGACTTTTGCCACTGCCATTTCGGCCGAATAACTTAAAACCCATCACCCATTCTCCGTTCCAAAGTGCCGGCCTGCAGGCCGTACCCCTAGCCCTGGCTCGCCTATACGGGGGACTATTAGAGAGAGTTCTAATTAAAAATGCGAGAAATTCTGCTGATAATGCGAGCGCACCAGCGGAAAATGCCGTTAGTCAGCCTTAGAATTCATACTAGAGGCCAGAGCGATTTGCCGCTCCTTGTCTTACGTCAGCCATCTGCTCTGGTTGTCTTTGAGATGATTTTTCAGAGGCTGTGGTGAGCATTCCGTGCATTGCGTCGGTTAACATTGCACTGAATTTTTTAGCGCCATTAAAAGTGAAATGGCCATAATCGACAAAGTGTGAATCCTGAAGCCCTGCATCTTCCCGAGTAGGCCAGACGAGCGTTTTATACTGAGTAGCGAGTTCGTCCAGAAACTGGAAATGCTTTCTAAATTCGTTCGCTAAGCGTGGGTTGTTTTGGATGTGGTTAAAGTAGTTTTTTTTCACTGGTGGCTGCACAAAA
>JAYYJN010000227.1:0-12683 GCA_036146215.1 Planctomycetota bacterium | reverse complement strand
AGTATGCAAAAAAGAAAGTGCGAGTTGTCGGTGTTGCCCCGGCATTGGTTCGCACGCCGATGGTTGCCCCCTATGTTGAGAATGTGACGGCGGAAGACTGGGATACCATCCAACGGTGCCACCCACTTGGCATTGGCTTGCCCGAGGATGTGGCCTCCGCCGTAGCATTTCTGGCATCTGCCGAAGCTCGGTGGATATCAGGCGTTACATTGCCGATGGGCTGGATTGCACATTGGCCTATGCCGGCGATGGAGCATAAAACGCCGAATACGACTAGCGACTGACGCCCACGAAGAAGTGGAAGTTGCGAATTCGGTCGGTTGGAGCACGTTGCACCGGTACTGCAAATCCGAGAGCAAGTGGAACCGGGCCAAGCGCTGGGACATTGAGTCGCAACTCGAAGCCGGGTGAGATCCTCACGTTCGACCAATCGATCGAAATGTTCCGCTCCACAGTTCCCGCGTCAACGAAAAATGCGCCGAACACATTATCGCTAGCCGTTAGGGGGAACAGATATTCCACACTGGTAAGAGCCTGAAGATGTCCACCCACAATCACATCGCCTACTTTGGGAGATGCTCCACGAAAGAAGAAACCGCGGATGGTTGCAAAACCACCAGCGTAGAAGTTGTCATAGATCGGCGTATCGCTTCCGGTCACGCCGAATGTGCCAGCCAACCCGAGTGTGTGTCGACCCGATCCGTCCGGTCGCTGTCGCACCACGAAATATTGACGACCGTCGAGTACAAAGGTGGGATACTGCCATGTGCCGATCGCCTGATCAAATGCCAATTCGATCAGGTGTCCTTCGGAGGGCAGGTAGGCATTGTCGCGGGTGTCATGCATTACATCCCACCGAAACGCAATCAATTGATTTTCTCCCACGACTTCTTCCAACACAGGTGGTGTAGGGACCGACGGGTCGAGGATATTGATTTCCTCGTAGCGAGTGGAAAATGTGGTCGAAAGATCTGGCTGCTCCGGAAAAATGTAACCCAAGCTTCCCCGTGCACCCCAGCGACGTTCATCCCAGTTAATATATTGACGCTCATAGTAGAACGCACTGAGTCCGAAGCTCACCGAACTATTGAACAGGTAAGGTTCGGCGAAACTCATCGAGTATCGCTGTAACTCCGTACCAGGCAGTGCTTCGAGTCGAAACTGCTGACCGGCTCCGCGGAATGCTTGTCCATTTCGCCAGTCGTCCAATCCGGTTGGCCAGCGGAAGAGATCAAAGTTCTGTTCATCGATAACGACATTACCTAGTAAGCCTGAATCTGAGTTGACACCGACGCCGAACATGATTCGCCCGGTCTGTGCTTCTTCAAGCATCACGTCTAAGTCGATCGGCGTCGGATACGGAGTTGCAACGAGCGGTGAACTCGGGAGGAAGGGAGTCGAATTTTTCGCTCCGGTATATTGTGCGAGTTTCACGGGCGGCACATTCGCCGTGGCGCCCGAGGCATTCGCTGGTTGGTCCAACCCGGCACCTGCAGGATAGGTTGTTACCGGTGTCTGGCTCGCCTGCGGTGTAAAGGGTGCATTGGTCCCTTGGGCAGTGCGATAGACCGGAACCTGACCCTCGGCCTTGGTTCGATTGTTCCCCGCAGAGACCGCCGCTGTTTGTCCGGTGGTTGATTGGGGAGCCGATTGATTGTTTCGGTACCAGGGAGTTTCACTGGCCGTTCTGCCCGCACCGACGGCGCTTGCAGGTATTGTGCCATATCGTGGGTTGGGTGGACTCGCAGGCACATTTTGCGCTGCGGGAAGCCGATAAGGTTGTGCTGCTGGCGTTCGGTAGGGTTGTGTCGCTGGCTGTCGGTAAGGTTGTGTCACCGGTGCCTGGTAGGGTTGCGTCGCGGCTTGTCGATAACCGTTTGGATTCCGATTTGATTGATCACTTGCCCGAACGGCCCCCGGACTTGGAATATCTGAAATCCGCGAGCCGCCGTACGACGGCTGCTGTCCGCGAATGACAACCGGTTCGTTCAGCCCCTTTGGCATTTTGTCGGTGGCAGGTTTGCCCGCAGCCACCGGTATCGGCTCTGCCAATCGCTGTGCGGTAATTCGACAACAACCGCTCGCGGTTAACAGTGCGACCCACAGCAAACTACAGCAATAGAAATCACGTCGGATCATTCCGTGGTCCTCCCGCTGCGGGAAGGAATGCCACGATCGGGACTCTGTCCGCGAAAACTTTGCTCTTCAGTGAAATCACCCAGCGGGTCATCTTCTTCAGGGGTCCGGAACACAATTCTTGGTTTAACGCCTTTTTGGGCGTCATTCAGAAATAGACCGCTCGCGAGCAATCTTCTCTCGCTATCACGAATTTTACGAATATCAACAATATCTCCCGGGCGAAGATCAACTCGATTCAAGGCAACGGTCCGCTGGGTGTGAGGATTATCGCCCGCGATCTTTACGTTTATTCGACCCACTCGATAGCGATTTCCTTCCGCAATGTCGTAGACAAGATCGATTTCAGGAGACTTCTCTAGCGTCCGGGGAGAGGGTTTAATGTCAGCCAGAATAAAGCCAAGTGCGCCATATGCATCAATCAAGGCAGCGACGTCGGTCTGCATGCTCGATAGGTCGAAATAGTCCCCGGCCTTCAGATTTAAAAGAGGCTCCAGTTGTTCATCTCCGAACAGTTCGTTGCCCTCAAACTGCACATCTCGAATTTTGAATCGAGGCCCCTCATCGATTACAAATGTCAGATTCAACCAACGGTCATCGTCCGTAAATTCCATCGAGCGGCCAATGCGGGCTACCATGTATCCGAGACTACGATAGTAAGACGTCAGTCTATTTACATCTTCATCAATTTTTCTCCGATCTACATAACCTCCGGCCAGGGCCGTCGCATATTTAATTCTGCTCGGAGTGGATTCAATTTGGGTTTTGAGTCGGGATCCGGAGACGATCGAGTTTCCGACGAACTTCACGGACCAGATTCGCTGTTGTGGCCCTTCGTCAATAAGAAAGATAGCTCCTCTATCCGCGCGACTGGTGCCCTCCTTGATTTCAACTTGTACTTTATTAAATCCCTTTTCGTTATAGAAAGATAGAACCTTTTGTCGGGCATCCTCGACTGCCATTACGTTCAGGGGATCTCCAACTTTTAATTCAGATTTTTTCGTCAGTGCCCGGGCGGAAATTTCGTCATTGCCGATAAAGTAAATGTATTCGAGTTTCGGAAATTCAAACACTTCAAAGATGACAACAACCGAATTCGGCTCAGGCGACGGCCGTGTTTTGACTTTGACATCGAATAGCCCCTTGAGCTTGGTCAGGTTGCGAACGTCGCGTTGCAGTTTGATTTTGTCTAACGGGTCGCCCGTACGCGAATCGATTTTTTCGCGAATTTTCTTTTTGCTGACCGACCGATTACCCGTAATCTGAATACTAGCAATCGTTATCTCCCCTTCCTCGGGAGATCGCGCGAGTGGGTTGTCGAGCGAGAGTTCAGTCGCCGCAATCGATTCTCGCGCATCGGTTTCGGTATCGCTTTGCGCAGCGTAAGCAAAATGCAGCGGATAAAATCCACCAATCCATGCGCAGGCCACGAGCCAGCGACCGATAGAACCTCGCAACATAAATAAATTCCCTGATGTCGATACAAGGAAAGACGCTGTTAAACCAACAGGGACCCGCTATCCACTGTCAGATTGACTTGGTTTAACCCGTCAAGGGTGCGTAGAAATACAGAATCATTCACGTGGTCACAAGCCGAGTTCCCGAAATCTCCTCTCGAGGAGCAGGCAGAAGAGGTAGACGGAGAAGAAGTTCTGGTAAATGGGGGCACCGATGAAGCGAACGCATGCAAGTGCTTCAAGGCTGGTGCTGCTATCAAACGGTCACGTGTGGCGAGTTATGGCGGTTAAAATTCGGTTTCAGAACCGTAGGATTCAAACTCACTGTACTCGTGACGTTCCGCATTTTTGAAACGCGTAAATTGCTGAAACCAATGTAATTTGATCTCACCTGTGGGACCGTTTCGCTGTTTCGAAATGATGATATCCGCCTCGCCCAGACAGTTGCGCGGATGACTGCCATCACGCATCTGTTCCCGTTCTTGCGCCGTGAGATAGTATTCCTCACGATGCACCATCATTACCACATCGGCATCCTGCTCAATCGCACCCGATTCACGCAGATGGCTCAGTTTCGGTCGATTGTCCTTAGTCATCTCGGCCTGGCGATTGAGCTGCGCAAGACAGATGATCGGTACCTTAAGTTCGCGAGCGAGGATTTTCAATCGCCGCGCCATTTTGGCAACCTGTTCTTGCCGAGGATCGGAAGAATTGTCGGGTTGGATCAATTGGAGGTAATCGACCACAATAAGGCCCAAGCTACCCTGCCGCCGCTTGAGGCGACGAGCAGTAGCACCGATTTCAGTCACCGTTCGTGACGGCGTATCATCAACGAACAGTGGACTTTTTCCGAGTGTAGCCGAGACATCAATCAACTTCTTGTGATCATCTGCGGAAAGGAAACCACTGCGGAAAGTCTCGCCTGAGATTTCGCCTAGCGAACACATCATCCGTTGGACCAATTCCAGTCGGGACATTTCCAGACTGACAAAAAGGGTCGGCTGACTTTCCTCAATCGCAGAGTACTCGGCAATATTTGCCGCGAGCGCTGTTTTCCCCATACTCGGCCGCGCTGCAATGATCACCAACTCAGACGGGTGGAGGCCCCCCGTCAGCTTATCGAGATCAGTGAAACCCGTCGGAAGCCCCGATGCTCCTCCCTTGGCCCGAGCATCAATTTGCTCAAAGGCTTCCATTAACACATCGTGGATTTCGGCCACCTCACTCGAAGGTGCCCGCTGATCACGGATGCGGAAGATCCGCTCTTCGGCCTGATTGAGCATCTCTCGACTCGGTTGCGTTTGCTCATACGCATCCCGAACAATCTCCGTACCAGTGTGAATTAGTCCGCGGAGCATCGCTTTATCGCGCACCAAATTCGCATAGTAAACTACATTCGCAGCAGTCGGTACCGATTGGGTGATTTCAGCGAGAAATGCCGCCCCGCCAATATTTTCATAATCTCCCTCGCGTTTAAGCCGCTCGACCAGAAGGGTCATATCGATCCGCTCACCATCCTCATACATCTGTTTGATGTGTGTGTAGAGTGTTCGGTGTGCGCCGTCATAAAAATCGTCCGGATGAAGAATTAATGAAACATCATCACAGACTTCTGGAAGCACAAGAATACTGCCAAGCGTGTTACGCTCTGCTTCCAGGCTGGTTGGAAGTTGACGATCAAAAAGATGTGGCTGGCTTGCGCCGAATTTACCACCGGTTTTTTTCGGTCCGTCGATGGTTGACATCTATTTATGACCTCCGACCAATCTGCAGAGTCGCCGATCGGCGATGCCCGCCCGAGAACCATGGCGAGCCTATCTTGCACGGTCTCGCTACATGTGTACACCAACGCCCGCATTCGAGCGAGGCCCTTGCCAAAATGTTTAAGTTACGCCGTCGAAGTTTCTTCTTCCACAGTCGGGACAATCCATACTTTGACCGCACTTTCCACGTCGTGGCCGAGATGGATTTTTACGGTATAAAGCCCTAATTCTTTGAGCGGCCCCTCCAGTCGGACCTGATCCTCGGTGACCGTGAATTCGATTCGTTTCAAGGCGGAGATGATCTCCGCCGCGCCCACGCTGCCGTAAAGATGCCCTTCGTCGTTGGCATTCGCCTCGATCGTGAGACTTTGTTCCGACAGATTTGCCGCCAACGTGCGCAGTCCAGCCAGACGTTGCTCCTCGATCGATTGCAAACGAGCGCGGTGTTTTTCAACCATTCGCTTGTGGTGTTCGGTCGCGAGGGTTGCCAGTCCTTGCGGCAGTAGATAGTTCTTCGCAAATCCCGGTTTGACTTCAACGACATCGCCCTGAGATCCAAGCCCGTCGATGGACTGAATCAACAGAAGTTCAATGCCTCCTCGGGGACCGTGCGGCAATCGTTGCTGTCGCGCCAAATTGACTTTCCGAACTCTCTTTTTTTCTCGAACTCTGGTCATGATTTACTTCACGATAAAGGATTTAAGTTGGATGATGTTTCGTGTCGCTCGATTTCGATTTGCTAACACCCACTAAAAGACACCCACTAAAAGGGGATGTCATCGGGTGGTGGTTCTGAGTGAATATCCGGTGCATTTTCGGTCACCGATGCTGTCGCCGGTGCCGATGACGAAGATGGCCCGCCTCCACTGGTGGGTGTGCCACCCGCGCGTCCGCCGAGCATTTGCATTTTTTCTCCGACCACACGCAGTTTCGAATGCTTGTGTCCGTCCTTCTCCCATCGATCAAGCTTTAGCCGGCCCTCAATGAGCACCGATGAACCCTTGCTGAGATACTCGCTGGCCACTTCAGCCGTGCGCGCCCACAGTGTGATATCGATGAATTGAGTTTCGTCGACCCACTCTCCCGATTGATTCTTCCGGCGATCATTAACTGCTAGTCCGATCTCGGTGACCGCAGTCCCGCTGGAGATATAACGAAGTTCAGGATCCCGCGTTAGATTGCCGACCAAAACGACGCGATTGTAACTTGCCATTGTCTTCTCCTTCGGCACGCAGTAGTGAACAAATGTACCCTACCAAGGATACCCCGTTATAGCCCTCAGGGCAACCGGTCGATTATTCGGTCTCCACGGTTGTTGCGACCGATGCATCTTCTAACTCCTCGTTCGCCTTAGGCGGGCGACTCGGTTGCTCGCCCGTGGAGGCCCCGCTTTGTCGCACGGTCTGTTGAGCATGGCTGATCAGAGCGTCAGCGATTCGAGGGTCAATTCGGATCACCAGGTGCCGGAGAAAATTATCGTCGCGATTGGCCTGCTGGTTAAGGTCTGCAATCTTTTCGCCATCCATCCGAAAATAGGTCAACCAATAGGTTCCTTTTCGTTGCCCATCAATCGGATAGGCCAAGCGGCGCTCTTCCCAAAGGCGACTTACCAGCACCGTGCCATCTTGTTTCTCAATCAATGACTGGATGGAGCCTGCAACTCCCTCAGGATCCCGACCATAACGGTTGGAATTCAGAATGAACAACCCTTCGTAAATGTATTCAGCCAAAACAATAATCCTCGCGTTTTTGTAATTTAATCTCGTTGACTTGTGCTTCGTTATTAGCCCAACTTGCTTGTAGCGTTTTCTATGGAGAAAGGTCTCCATTGAATTGATTCATACATCTGTCGATTCCCTCACCTGCCCAAATCGCGATTGCATCGCACGCTGATGTGACCAGCATCTCGACCTCTTTACGTTCCTGTTTGGTAAACTTCCCTAGCACAAATCCTGCCGGATCCCAATTTTCGGGTACAGGTCCGATTCCTAATCGCAATCGCGGAAACCGGTCGCCGCCCAATCTCTTTGCAATGTCTGCTAGCCCCTTTTGTCCACCCGAGCTTCCTCCCGGGCGAATCCTCAGCTTTCCAAGCGGCAAGCTGAAATCGTCGCACACGGCAAGTAAAGCGTTCTCCGGCAACTTGTAAAAGTCACGAGCCGCAAGCACACTTCGGCCACTTTCATTCATGAATGTGTGGGGTGCCAGTAACAGCACCTGCTCGCCTGAGATTTCTGCCTCAACCAGCTCGCCGTGAAATTTCTCCTTGGTTACAGTTTTGCCGTATTGTTGCTTCAATTCAGCCAGAACCATCCAGCCGATATTGTGTCTTGTTTCTGTATATTTGCGTCCCGGATTTCCCAGGCCCACCACAAGTTTCATCAAACAGCCTTAAGCGACACAATCATGTTGCCCTGGCAGCAGGTCAAGATTAGGACCCATCTTCCGCCTCTTCGTCTGCGGCTTTTCGTCCAATCACCTCGGGTTCCGCACCATCACTAATGACCGGTTCCGCGTCTTCGTCCATTTCCGGCAACGGTTCATTGCACTGGACGAAAATCGTATCGGCGGCGCAGGTTAAATTCACCCCGTCAGCCAATTCAATTTCTCCTGCCGTAATCGACCCGCCCAACTCCAAATGGTTGATATTGATTTCGAGTTTCTCAGGAATTGCCACCGCCGCACACTCCACAACCGTGTCGTGGATCAGCTGATTCACCACGCCGCCGGCATTGATCCCGGGTGCGACACCCCTCAGTTCAACACTGATGGAAACCTCAATCCGCTCATCCGCTTTGACGCGTGTAAAATCGATGTGCAAGATGCGGTTGCCCATCGGATCCCATTGGATGTCGCTGATCAACGCGCTCTCTTTCAAATCACCCGCCAGTTCAATGAGCGGATTGCCATGCTGCACCGCCGCCGAGAGGGCATTGCTATCAACGGTGAGACTGACATTATCCACACCGTGACCGTAAAGTATGGCGGGCGTCCGGCCCTCTGCACGGTCACGCCGGGCATTACGCTTGCCACGCGTTTCACGTTTTTTCGCTTCCAGTGTGTCTGCCATGCAAAGGCCCTTCCCGCAGGACGTGCGTTATTAAATATCGAATTCGGCAATTCTCGCATAAAGAAACATAATTTCAAGTGCGAGGCCCACCATGATTTGCCTATTTTTATGTGCTCCTCGCTATCGGTGGAGCGACCTGTCTCCGCAGCGGTCGCAGACCGGTTGGAAATGCTGGTCGCTCGGCCATCAACGCGGTATCAGTCAAAAAGGTGGCTTACCGACTCATTCCGGTGGATTCGCTTGATCCCCTCGCCAAGAAGTGTCGAGACGCTCAGCACCGTGATTTTGGGCAACAATTGGCCTTCTGCCAACGGGATCGTATCGGTCAGCACAACGCTCGTAATCGGCGCATTTTTAAGCCGCTCGATTGCCGGACCACAAAGCACGCCATGGGTGGCCGCTACGTGAATTTCTGCCGCCCCATTGCGCTGGAGAATTTCTGCCGCCCCACAAATCGATCCGGCAGTGCTGACAATATCATCGAACATCAACACCACCTTCCCCTCGACAGGGCCACCAATGATGTTTTCCTGACTGGTCTTCTCTGCGCTGCTTCGTCGTTTGTCAACGATCGCCAGCTTACCACCAAGTCTTTTTACGTGCCCCAGAGCTCGTTTAATGCTGCCCTCGTCCGGGCTGACAACGACGATTTTATCTCCGGTCAGATCGTGCGCTAGAAAGTGCTCGTTCATTACCGGTGCCGCGTACAAGTGATCAACCGGCACGTCGAAGAATCCTTGGATTTGGGCCGCGTGCAAGTCCATGGTCAGCACGCGATCCGCGCCAGCACGTGTGATTAAGTTCGCAACCAACTTTGCCGTTATCGGCACCCGACCTTCGTCTTTGCGATCTTGCCTCGCATAGCCGTAGTAAGGCATCACGGCGGTCACCCGCTCTGCACTGGCTCGCTTGCAACTCTCGATCATGATCAACAATTCCATCAGATTGTTGTTGACCGGCGGGCCAGTCGGCTGGATGAGGAAGACATCTCTACCTCGAATATCCTCCTCGATCTTGCAGGAAATTTCCCCGTCCGGAAAATCACCCAGCGTAATCTTACCCCGTGGCAACCCAAGATATTTGCAGATGCGTTCCGAAAGTTCGGGATTGGCCCGACCACTGAAAATTTTTATGTCTTTCATTAGGTTTCTGCCTGCAGGCGTTCCATTTCAGCTTCCACGATGGCCAGGTCTTCCATCGTGTTGATGCTCAGTGACTCGCACGGCTTGAGCACATCAAGCGCGATTACTTCTTTTTGCTCGGCCATGAGTAAACCGGGACAATCGGTGATGTAATATTCCCCCTGGGCATTCGAATTGTCGATTGCATCGAGTGATGCGAGCAAGTCCCCGCAATCAAATACGTAGCAGCTCAAGTTTACTTCTTTGATTTGCCGTTGCTCCTCGGTGGCATCCTTTTGCTCGACCACGCCGGTAAAGCGGCCTTCTGTGTCGCGTTCGACGCGTCCAAAGCCCGTCGGGTCGTCGCGATACCCGGTTCCCAGGATACATGCCGGTTCACGAGTTTCAAATTCGGCGAAAAGGGCAGTAATCGAATCCGCTTGCATAAGCGGTGAATCGCCGGCGACGATCAGGACCGGCCCCTTCGTGTGGGCCAGCGCCGGGCGACACATCATTACCGCGTGCCCGGTTCCCAATTGTTCGGTCTGCTCGACGAACACGACATCGTTGCGAGTTGCCAACTGCTCGCGGACCAGATCACCGCGATGACCGATCACAACGATCTGGCGGTCAACACCGGCGTCACGGAGCGTATCAAGCACGTATTCGATCATCGGGCGGCGACACACGGGAACGAGAACTTTTGGCAAATCGGATTGCATCCGGGTCCCTTTTCCAGCGGCCATGACGATGGCAGTTCGTTGTCCCATGACATACCTCAGATTGGCGATTTGCGGGGTCTTATCGTGCGGTCTGGTGGCCGATAGCGCTACTATGACCGATCTTGCGCGCGCCGACTAGACACTCCGGCACAATCATCTCTTGACCCATCTGTGGCTTTTACACCCCAACCGTATCTGCTAGGCTCAAAGATTCCCCAAGTTCTTCCCGCGGAGACTTGGGTTTGTTTATTTAAGGCGTTTAACGGGCCCGGGGATAAAGACGGTACCGATGCAGCAGGCAATCGAAAAAGCGGATGTCCTTATCGAAGCGTTGGGTTGGATTCGAGCGCTCCGCGATAAAACGACGGTCATCAAACTTGGTGGCAGCGTGATGGAGGATGAGACGGCCCTGGCCCATCTTTTGCTCGACGTTGTTTTTATGGAAACGGTCGGGATGCGACCGGTGATCGTGCATGGCGGGGGAGCGGCGATCAGCCGAGCGATGGAAGCGGCGGGATTAGAACCGCAATTTATTCAGGGGCGGCGGGTCACCGATGATGCAGCGCTGAGTATTGTCGAGCGGGTTCTTGCAGGTGAGGTGAATGATCACATCGCCAACAGAATTGAAGAACTCGGCGGGCGGGCGATGCCTTTGAATTTCCAGTCGAGCAATGTGCTCTACGGCCGTAAACTTGAGCTGACCGATGGTGCGGGAGAGCAGATAGATTTGGGGTATGTGGGTGAGGTGACCCGCGTCGATCGTATGGTGATCGAAAACTTAAGTTATGCTGGAACGGTTCCTGTCATTCCATCCATGTGCCTGGGCGAGCAGGATGAAACAGAGAAGTTTAACGTGAATGCGGATACGGCAGCTCGAGCCGTTGCCGAGGCGCTTGGGGCAGAGAAACTGGTGCTGCTGAGCGATGTGAGTGGTGTTTGCCGCGACACGACGGATCCCGATTCCCGAATCAGCTCACTCACGCCCGAGGAGGCAGAGGAGTTGATCAGCTCCGGGGCTATCGATGGGGGAATGATTCCGAAGGTTCAAGCCTGTCTTGAGACGCTCGAGAGAGGGGTCGCCAAGGCCCATATCATTGATGGACGGTTACGACATTCGTTATTGTTGGAAATTTATACGAATGAGGGTGTCGGAACCCAGATTTTGAGGAACACTCCATGAGCATACCATCCTCTTCCACCGATGGAATTCGCGAACAGTTCGAGCGGTATGTGGTCCCCAATTATGGTCGTTTCCCAGTGGAGCTGCTCCGCGGGGAGGGGTCGCACGTATGGGATAGTTCGGGTCGACGCTATCTCGATTTGTTTCCCGGATGGGGTTGCAATCTGCTTGGGCACTGCCCCCCACCGGTCGTCTCAGCAGTCAAGGCACAGGTCGATGAATTGATTCACGTGCCCAATACCTGGTACACCGCACTGCAAGGTCGGTGGGCGGAGATGCTTTCCCAGAGATCATTCGGAGGACAGGCTTTCTTTTGTAACTCTGGAACGGAGGCAAACGAGGCGGCCATCAAACTCGCCCGACTCCATACGCCGAAAGAGCGGTTCAAAATAATCACCTTTACGGGGGGATTTCATGGCCGCACACTTGGAGCCACCGCGGCCACGGCTCAGGTGAAATACCATGAGGGCCTCGGACCTTTAATGGCCGGTTTCCGCTATGCGCCTTTCGGTGATCTTGAGGCGGTACGCAAATCGGTCGATGACGAGACCTGTGCAATTCTTGTCGAACCAGTGCAGGGTGAAGGAGGAGTTCAGCTTCCTCGGGAGGGATTCCTTGCCGGATTGCGCGAAATTTGTGATGAACATCAACTGCTGCTGATCTTTGATGAGGTGCAAACCGGGTGCGGCCGGACGGGAGAGTGGTTTGCTTACGAACATTTCGGAGTCGTGCCGGATGTGATGACCCTCGCCAAATCGCTTTGTGGCGGGATTGCCGGCGGTGCATTGCTCACGACCCCCGACATTGCACCAAGTCTGCGTCCCGGGATGCATGCTGCGACCTTCGGCGGTAACCCGATTGCTGCGGCAGCGGGAATCGCCACGATCGAGATGATCGAGGCAGAAGGTCTGCTCGAGCGGGCCAGAGTGCTTTCTGATTATTTCCGCAAACGCTTTGAGTCGCTGCGAGATTCATGCACACTGATTCGGGAAGTCCGCATCCTCGGCTTGATGATCGGCCTAGAAGTGGAAGCCGACGGTAATGGCATTGTCCAGCGCTGTTTAGAGGAGGGGCTCTTAGTCAACTGCACCCAGGAGCGTGTCATTCGCTTGCTTCCTGCGATGACGCTCAGTGACAGTGAGGCCGAAGAGGGCTGCCATATCCTTGAGCGAATACTGAAAGATCTTTCTTAATTTGAACTTTTCTCCCTGAAATGCCAGTTATGCGACATCTG
>JAYYJN010000226.1:0-6551 GCA_036146215.1 Planctomycetota bacterium | reverse complement strand
TGAGGACGTCCCTGTTAACGAAGTCAAAATGATTCGTTTTGATGTAGAACCGGATAATATGAACGCTGCCCGCACCAAATTTTTCAGCGGTGATTACAAGCAGGTGATCGATGCACTGAGCGGTGTCAATCTTGACGACATCGATCGATCGATAGTTCGCCAGGAGGTCGAATATATGCAGGCCGTCAGTGCGGCAAGGCTTGCGCTCGGTGGTGTCGGATCGGCTGCCAAGTCGGCCAAGATGGTCCAGCAATATTTAAAAGAATATCCTCAGAGCTATCATGAATATGATGCCAATGAGCTTTTGGGGGATTTGGCGATTGCGATTGGCAAACCCGAAAAGGCAGATGTGTTTTATCAAAAAGCCGAAGCGCCCTGGCCGGATTCCAAACTTCGTCTGGCGCTCTCGCGAGGACGCGGCTTTGTCGCCCAGAAAAAATATGAAGATGCCGTGGCGGCGTATCAAAGAGTATTAGAGTCTACAGAACAGGGCCCCGTTGCCGATCGCTACCGATTGGCTGCCACACTAGGTAAGGCCTCAGCGATGGCCGAGATGGGACAAGGGCAACAAGGTGTGGATGACGTCAAGCGGGTGATTCGATCGGCCGAGAAAGGCGATCTTGAGATCCACGCGCTTGCTTACAATGCCCTTGGGAATTGCTATTTAGCGATGCAGCAACCCAAGGAAGCGGTGCTGCAATACCTGCATACCGACACACTTTATTTTCAGGATCCACAGGCCCACGCAGAGGCACTCGGCAGGTTAGCCGTTTTATGGGATCAGCTGAATCAACCGGATCGGGCAACTCGGGCGCGGAAGACACTGAACTCTCGCTACCCGAACAGCGTTTGGAATAAATAACTGGGAACGCATAATTGGCGTTAAAACGGCTCAGGTTAGTGCTTTGAAGCCGTCTTTGGCCGGTTACCCTTCAGGCGGGTGGAAGTTAGACTGTGGAAGTAACAGATTCTTAAGGATCAGTTACATTATAATTGAAACCGTATCTGTGGGCGGACCGGGATGGCGTCGCACTGCAGGGCGGGCGGGGCCACCCGGCCAATCGCACGCGTGAAAATTCGGATACTTGGGATAAAAGAAAGGGATTTGAAGGCGATGATGTTCAATCGGCACCACCTCGGAATACTCCAGGCGACCCTTTGCTCGCTTTTGTTATTGTTTTTAGCATTTGGTGTGATCTCCACCTTTACCATGACGACCCCGCTGGTCGCGTCGGCCCAAGATACTGACGAAGAGGGCGATGGAGCGGAAGAAGAATCGAGCGTGTTGGGTTGGATGTTCAATGCTTTAGGCCTTGGCTACAGCATCATTTTCCTCGGCCTGTCCTTCACGCTTGTATCACTTTTCATCATGAATCTTTTGATGGCAAAACGTGACAACATTGTTCCGGAAGACTTGGTCGACAATTTCGAATCGTGTCTCGACGATAAGCAATATCAAGAAGCGTATGATCTCGCTAAATCCGATGAATCATTTCTCGGGCAGGTTTTGACCGCTGGCCTCGGCAAACTTTCATCAGGCTACGCACAAGCCATCGAAGCGATGCAGGAGGTGGGAGAAGAAGAGAGCATGAAATTGGAGCACCGACTCAGCTATCTGGCACTTATTGGCACGGTGGCACCAATGTTGGGGCTCTTTGGCACGGTTGACGGAATGATTCGATCATTCCGTGTGATCGCGACCTCTGATTCAACCCCGAAGCCTCAAGAACTCGCTTCTGGTATCTCGACCGCGTTGTTTACCACGCTTGTCGGTCTAGCGATCGCGATTCCCGCAATTTCAGCTTACAATATTATGCGTAATCGAATCGCGAGGCTTGTGTTGGAAGTGGGGATCATCAGCGAGGGTCTGATGGGACGTTTTCAGAGTGTTGGCAAGAAAAAACCAGCGGCAGCACAACAGTAAAGGGTTTCTCCACCGACTGGTGATGCTAAATGTGTCGGTGGTATTCGTAGCGCGACTTGCTGAGCAAGGTAACTGACGCCATGCCAAAAAAATCTCGTGGATTCGCTGCCGAGGAGGCGGAGGGTGACCTCACGCCGATGATCGACATGACGTTTCAGTTGATCGCTTTCTTTATGGTGCTGGTGAATTTTACGCAGGCTGAACAGGATGCTCGGGTCGATTTGCCTGCCAGCAAACTGGCGAAGCCGCCCGAAGAGCAGCAGGAACAACCACTGACAATTCAGTTGGCGAAGGTTCCCGGATCGGATTCGAGTTTTATTGCGTTGGTCGGCGGTGAAGAGATTCAGGTAGGGCAAGAGCTTGAAGGTATCCTGCAACGGGAACGTCGTGCCTTCGGGCGGATGGGTCGTCCTACAAAGAGCGTGATTGTTATTATTCGGGCACATAAAGATGTTCCGACCGGAAAGGTGCAGGAAGTGATTGAGATGTGTCAACGGGAACAGTTTGAAAGATTTCGATTGCGAGCGAAAGAAGATGGTGGGTGACCAAACGGGATGCATCTGGCGACGCGTTCATCGCTTCAGCTGAGGAAAAAGATATGAAAGTTCGTGGCAAGCGACCGAGCAACGAAGAGAAGATTGAACTGCAGATGACACCGATGATCGACATCGTTTTTCAGCTGTTGGTCTTTTTCATCATGACTTTCAATGTGGTCGCGCAGGAGGGCGACTTCAATATTCGCATGCCAGCAGTCGGCGCGCCGCAAGAGCAACTTGAAGAAATCGAAAAGCAAACGCTGAAGGTCCGCATGCGTGCAAATGATGCTGGGGAATTGATCGAATTAAAACTCAACGATGCGGTTCTCTCCGGTGGAGGAAATCCCTTTACTAACCTGCACAATAAGATTCTTTCGAAAGTTCAGGATGCTGGTGGTCCTGATGAAGCAGCCAATCTGTTGGAGGTTGAGTTTGAATGCGATTACGATCTCAAATACAACAACGTCATCGAAGCGATCACAGCAGTTTCCGGCAGTCGTTCTCGCGATAGCGATAAAATTCAGCGATTGATCGAGAACATTAAATTTGCACCCCCGAAGAAGAAGGCCGGTTCTTAGAGGCTAGATTTCGATCTTACTGCTCGTTGCCAACGGGATCGAGTGCCGCGCGATAACGTGGGTTATTCCCGACTTGCTGTTGCTCGAGCATGGACCTGATCGTTTCGTCACCGACCAGCGCACGCCAAGCCCGGAGCCAAGTCACGGTGTCTGCTGTTTGCCAGCCGGGACTCCGGTAGCCCACGGCACGCGCTAGACTCAAGCTGCGAAGATTGTTGTGGATTTGTGCTTGCTCGGCTGCTCGACCATGACGGTCGCACCACAGCATCCAGCGAATGAGTTGATCCACCAATAGCCGTGCATTGATAGGGTGTTCTTGCCAAGCGAGTCCGGGAATAAACAACGGCCCACCCTGCCACGGAACGTCGGTTCGCAATGGATCAAAATTACATGCCGTGGCGACGGTGGAGGCGATCTGGGAAGCATCACCACTGGTGGCGAGGGTGCTCAGATAGGCTGCGGCCTGACGGCGCACGTCCCCCTCTTTGGCACGTTGCATCGTAGCGACAAGTTCCTCGGGTTTACTCGCCAGGATCATGGGTGACAGGGCTTGCTGTAACTGAGGTGTGCGGACCGAAATAGCAAGCAAACGCTCCAGAGGTACTTGATCATCTCCGGCCTGCAACTGATGGACCAGTCGCTTACCGATGGGCCTGCTCAGTGCGGGAAATCGGGATATCAACGAGGCTTTCTCGATTAATGCGGCGGCGGAGCGACAGCGGTCAACTCGGGCTGCGGCGGCCCAGGTGCGGACCAGCATTGGCTCTGTCGAAGACTCCTGAATACCCAGAAGCAATTCATCGACATCCTGCCCGGGAATGTTAGCCAGGCAAGCAATTGTCCAGCCCTTCCCGGCGAGCGGAATATCGGCTGCGGACTGTGCCACCAGCGCCGCTGTTATCTCGCTGCGAGACGCCGGATGCATTCGAATCCTTTCCGCTGCCTCATCGAGCACCTGTGGACCGGCTGCCGGATTTGCAAGGTCTGCGAGCAACTGGTCCAGTGGTCGAGCCTCTTCAGCGGTGGAAGGGGTTGGGATCGCGAAAATAAAAATCAGCGACAAGCACACAGCGATGCGAGAACGTTTCGCGGTGCAGATCAGTCCCGCACCGGCAAACAATCCGAGCCCCAGCCACCGCCACCAGGAAATGCCTATCCGGACCTTTCCCTCTTTGCGTATGCCCGGTTGCTTGGTGGCCGGGCCGCGCCGGCGGGCATCATAGATGCTGGCCTTGTTTCGCGTCTCGGGCATCCTGTAGCTGGCAAACGTAAGGTTCTCTTCGGCTACGACACGCCGGGGAAAGTCACCATCGAAAACCGACAGTGTCATTCCGGATAAGTCGGTGAGTGCCTGTTCAACCGTTTTTCTAGCTTCGTTTTTGAGCATTGCACGGTGCAGCGCGTCGATCGCCTTGCCTCGCAGTCCAAAATGCTCACCCACGGCCAGAAGATGCTTCTCGGTTTCCTCCTGGGGCAAGGCAAGTGTACTATCGCGAGCGGCTAATAAGTCAGCCGCAAAGAGCCGCTTAGCCGCACCATTTTTCGGATCCGGATTTCTTCGCTGTGCAAGGCCTTCCAGGTGCCACTTTCGTAGATCCTGTTCAGTGCCACCAATTAGCCGTAAAGGTAAAGGGTCGGTGAGATTTCGATAAATTGCATCTCCGGCGAGTTGTCTGCGAACCGTGTTTTGTGAAATGGAATTGATCCGCTTCGGGCCATCGGTGAGCAGATAAACAATATTTCGGAGCTCGCCTTCATTGAACGCGCTGAGTCGCATCGGAACCACAAGTTTTTCGGTTCGAAATCGGAAGCCCATGCCCTGGACAAACCCGTCAAAAACCGATCCGGCGGGAAGCTTCTCGTCGACTTTACGTTGTCGCGGAACTGGATCGACTCCCCGTTTCTGGCCTACCTTGGTTTTGACCGCCACAAAGCACCACCGCTCTGTGACATAGTCCTCACACACCGCGTCCATCCCAGTCGGGTAACGGAATCCGTTCTGATCCATCCATTTTTTCAGCGCCGCGGCACTCCCGGCCTCTAAAACGGCCACCTCATACATGCCAACTGCTTCCTGCCGGATGACCCGAACAGTTGACGCACTAAATGCCATTCCATCGCTCGGAGCGGACCGCGCCCTCAGCATTTTGCTCGATTCAAATAATTCGACAGGGCTCAGATCCACTACGACCTCCGGCGGGTCGACCGCTGCCGCGATTTGCGGAAAGATGTTATCCGGCACTTTACGGATGGCTGGCGGAGTCGGAAAGGGAATCAGCATGCCGAAATTATCAACATCTCCGCTGAACCCAGGGCGGATCACGAAGGTTTCGATGCCATCTTTAAAAAAGACATAGGTCTGTTGCTCGCCAACACGCGCGAGCACCGGGGGTCTGCCGATCGAGATCGGCGGCACCATGCCGCAGGGATCGGCGAGTGTGTCACCGGTGGGGATTGCGAGCAGCACGATTCCGAGGATGCTAGTCGACCAATTGCACAAGATTCGTTGTTTGCGTTGCATCGTGATTCTCCACCAGTTTAAGTTTGATTTCGATTTTTCCTGGTCCATCCTGTTTCCCGTCACTCACCCATAGCGTTCCCATGGTTTGCCAATCTGCATCCCGCTTCACAACCGTGAACCACGGTCCTGCCACGAAGTGGACCCCCTCTAGTCACAATCGTGTCCAGAGATGATCCAGCCCCACACGTTTCACTGTCCCACTTGTTACCAGCGGCTGTAGTCCCTCGTTTTGCATTGCGAAAACATGCCGGCGGTCGAGTGGCACCCGCACGTTGGTAAGTTTTGAACGGATCGCTCCCGATTCATCCAGCACACGCAGTGAAACGAGCACGTGCGTTTTTTTCAGTTCGTCATCCAGCACACGCTGCCACAACGGATCAGGGCAGGCGTCACGATGGCGTTGCCAATATTTCCGGCTTTGGCGGCTGTAAAAAAGAATTTCTTCCAGTGCCGCGTTCTCTTCGGTCGGTCGTGATTGCTGGTATGTATCGAGCAGGGCGTTAAAGGCCGTGGGCGTGAGTCTCCCCGACGGGTGGCGACTCACCGCACAACCGGAGGCACAGATTATCTCCCCATGCGGGTGAGGCATAGCCTGCGGGTCATGCGCGAAAAAGCCTGACAGATTTGCCGCGTTGGTCAGCTGGATGGGAGGCACAAGCGGATCACCAAGCAGCGGGCCATTGCCGCTGGAAAAATCTACCTCTTGAGATCCGGCATGATTACGGGTTTCGTAGATGGCACCACCGGCTAGTGCCAAGAGAGACACATAGGCACCGAGTATGGTGAATGAGCGCATGTCGAATGTTCCCGGTTTCTTCGGTCATCACTGTGGTCGTCTTCCCTTGGATGCCCTGCATGTCGTAAAAGTTCCACTGAAAATAATAAAAATATAATTACTTATTCGAGGAGCTTATTTTCATTAGTCGCGTCTCATTTGCTTCTCAGTCGAACCACTCATCCTCGCCATCGAACGCGGGAATGGGAATATTGAT
>JAYYJN010000225.1:0-19871 GCA_036146215.1 Planctomycetota bacterium | reverse complement strand
AGGAATAGACATCGCGCGGTCCTTTCTCCGAATGCCATAAGCATCCTATGCTGCGCTAACCGATGTTTCGTTCCAGCGGTTCCGCCAGAGACCGCAACGATTCCAGTAAGCGGTCGAACTCATTAAAGTCGAGCGTTTGCGCCCCATCACTCATCGCGGTCGAGGGATCGGGGTGGACCTCAACCATTAATCCATCGGCCCCGGCGGCCAGTCCGGCCCTCGCCATGGCCGGCACGTAATTCCGATGCCCCGTCCCATGACTCGGGTCAACCAAGATGGGCAGATGAGAATTTTCCTTTGCGGGAGGCACAACGGATAAGTCCAACGTATTGCGTGTGTGGTCCGTAAATGTTCTTACTCCGCGCTCGCATAGGATGACATTCTTATTCCCGCCAGCAAGTAAATATTCGGCCGCCATAAGCCACTCATCCAGCGTGGCTGACATGCCTCGCTTCAGTAGCACTGGTCGCTTGCAGCTTGCAACCTTTTTTAGCAGAGAGAAGTTTTGCATGTTTCGCGTGCCGATTTGAATGATGTCCGCCGATGCCGCAACGGTTTCTACCTGCTCGGTATCCATGACTTCGGTCACGATGCGGATTCCCGTTTTTTCTCGGGCTCGTTCCAGAATTGCTAAGCCTTCTTGCTCCATGCCTTGAAAACTATAGGGGCTTGTTCTTGGCTTGAATGCGCCCGCACGCAGCAATGTCACGCCTCGGCTCATGAGATATTCAGCCACCTGCATCACATTCGCTTCGCTTTCCACACTGCAGGGACCAGCAATTATCGTAAAGGACGGTGCGCCGAAACGCGCGGTTCCAACCTCCACAATCGTGTCCTCAGGATGCATTTCCCGGCTAGCCAATTTATAAGGCCGCGTCACACGAATCAGTTCTCGCACGCCCGGTAGGACCTCCAGGCTGCGTGGATCGACCGATGAGGAATTACCAGTAATACCGATTGCTGTACGCGTCGGGCCCGGCATCGGATGCGCGGTAAGCCCCATTTTTTCTACAGTGGCAACGACTTGCGCAACCTCTTTATCGGTCGCCTGATGTTGCATAACCACGAGCATCGCAAGCACTCCCTACCTGACGGATTTCATTTGTCGGTCAATCATCGTCATCCCATTCTTCATCTTCATCCCAGGTATCGTCGTCCTCTTCCCAGTCCTCATCCTCTTCTTCTACTTCTTCTTCATCGTCTTCAACTTCTTCCCACTCTTCATCATTGAATCCATCATCGTCCTCCGACTCATCCTCCTCTTCTTGATCATCGTAGTCATCATCGTAGTCGTCTTCGTACTCTTCCTCATCATCTTCGAGTTCGTCGTCGAATTCTTCTTCCATGTCTGCTACCGGAATTTGCGCACTTGGTTGCCCCTTATCTCGTTGTTTCAACACGTCTGTCGCATCACACACGCTCACCGCTTTACCCTCCTCAATCAGTGGTTCATCGTCTGCCATTTCCCCAGTTGTTCGCAGCATAGACGCCCGCGGAAGTTCGTCAAGACTGCGAAGCCCGAAGACCTCTAAAAAGTTCTTTGTGGTGCCGTATAGGAAGGGACGACCTAGTTCATCAGCGCGACCAGAAATTCGGACCATCCCACGTTCCATCAGTTGCCGAAGAATCTCTCCGCACTGCACTCCACGAACTTTTTCGACCTCGGTCCGCATGACGGGCTGACGGTATGCGACGACTGCAAGAGTTTCCATAGCCGGCCCTGACAGTCGAATCTCTCGTGGCACCGAAACCATTTTTCGGATCCAAGGAGCAAAAATTTTCTGTGTGCGAAGTTGATATCCCCCTGCGACCTCTTCAACTCGGAAAGCGCGATGGTGTTGTTCGTAATGCGCGTTGAGTTCTTTAATAAGGGTGCGAGCTGCTGTTCCATCGCTTAAACGTACAAGCTGCGCCAACTTTCGACTTGGGAGCGGTTGAGACGCAAGAAAAAGAACAGCCTCGAGGTGTAATAAATGGTCAGGATGCGTCGCGGTCGCATCGGTTGTACCATGGGCCAGGTTTAACGAGATTGGCCGCCGAGAATGCCCCTGCTTGCATGTTCGCTGTGTGAGTGTGCCGGCAAAGCGTAAGGAGGCGCTACCGAGACGAACACCCAGATTGTTAAACGTACGAGAAAGCACCATGCAGCCCAACAATATTTTCGCGGAAAAACGGTTCCCAAAGCATCGACCTGCTAACCACAGCTAAACCACTCTGCAGCACGATCAATGTAATGAGATGCGCAGGCTGAAGTCCATGCGAAAATCGCTCGAAATAACTGCGTTTTCTGTTTTGACAGGTCGAAACTCAGACTCCCTGCCGAAGAACAGATCGGAGAATTCGTCGAGGTGGTCAGGGGCGATAGAACGCTGATGACCCCCAATGTGAGCAAGTTATCGTTACTTCTTGCGATGCCTTATTTTTGCCCGCATCCGTCGCTTTTTGCGACCAATTTTTCGTCGTCCTTTTCCCGACTTTTTTGTACCCAAAATATTAATCCCCAGAACAGATTTATCATACTCAAAAAAATTAATTGGTTATCGCGTATCTTACCATGCCGCAGATCACGCAATCAAGGAGTCAGCAGTGAACCCTGAGCAATCCGTTCGGGTCATTCGGGCCGTTGATTGCTATTTCACGCTGCTCGATTGCGATTGATTCAATGCCGCTGCCGCTATGCACGTGTTTTCCAGTCGATTCCCGAAGCGGACGCTAGGGCCAGTTGTAGGGCTTGAGTGCCGCTTCGGCCGTGTCCTTGTGCGACCAAGGCCACGTAGAGTTGCTCTGCTAACGCCAGTCCGGGAAGTGATAGCTTCATTCGCCGTGCTTCTTGGAGAGCAATCCCCATATCTTTCACAAAGTGCTCGACAAAAAATCCGGGTTCAAAATCGCCCTGCAAAATCCGAGGTGCAAGATGTGTGAGGGACCAACTCCCTGCCGCACCGGAGGCAACCGATTCGAGTACCGTTTGCAAATCAAGGCCCGCGCGATAGGCATACAATAAAGCTTCGCAAACGCCCACCATTCCACTGGCAATCAGCGTCTGATTGACCATTTTCGTATGTTGGCCCATTCCCGGACTTCCTTGATGAACGATGGTTGAGCCCAGTATTTGCAGAAGCGAATCTATATCCTCACAAACTTTTGGCTCGCCCCCAAGCATGATGGAGAGTGTGCCTTTCCGAGCGCCCACATCGCCACCCGAGACAGGTGCATCGACACAAGATAATCCTCGCTGTTCTCCCTCGCGGGCAATCTGAATTGCCAACGAGGGTTCACTGGTAGTCATGTCGATCAAAATAGTGCCCGATTTTGCCGACGCAATTAAACCATTCTTTCCGAGATAAACCGACCGTACGTCCTCGGGGTACCCGAGCATCGTGAAAACCACATCGGAGGCAGCGACTACATCAACCGGACTATCAGCCCAGTTCGCCCCCTGGTTGCATACGTCCTCTGCCTTCGTCGCCGTGCGGGTAAAGACAGTCATGCGATAGCCGGCTGCACAGAGGTGCTGGCACATGCTCCGCCCCATCACGCCCAGGCCGATCCATCCGATGCGGGTATCCGTGGGTGAGATTTTCATTTACCAACGATCTTCCGGACGGGAAAAAATTTGACTCAGAAGAAACGCCTGCCGTAACGTCGTCGGGTCACTGATCATGGCCTGCCATGGGCTGACATCGGTCGCTCCGCTATCGGGAAGATCGATAATACCGACGTCTTGCACTCCATCGAGATTCATCGGTGAAGTTGCAGGTATATTTCCAGGCAAGTTTCCAGGCAAGGTTGTCGACGATTGTGGACCGTCGGTTTGGCGTTTCTGTTTTGCAAACGTGGACCCGATCGATTGCCCCTTAGGCGTAAATTTAGGCGTCACTTTCTTTTGCCTCGAGCTTTCTCGCCGCTGAATACTGCGGTCTGATCGGTTAGCACTGCTGCTCGTTAGCGGTTCCCTTGTCGCTGCCTCTGTTGTGCTCTCGGGAGTCGGGGGCCGGGTTACTTCGGCTGTGATGACCGCATCGTCAGGGCGAGGAAGTTGTTCCTGCGGACGGGTAGGCTCTCGTTTTTGTCCCAGAAATCGTTCGATTTCCTTTGCCAATGCATCCTCTTCAGGCGAAGGCGGGATTTTCTGCGGAGGAAACTGCTGTGGAGGTTCGGCCTTGCCCTTGCGGGCCTTATTGATGCCCCCGATGACCTGGCTGATCACCCAGAAGATCACAAACAACACCGGAACGATCGCACCGAGTATATCCTGGATGTCTGCCAATATTGGGGGCATGGGAACACCTGGCTGGGTTTGCCGACCTTAAGAGCACGCTTTACGCAAACTTAGTGTAAAACATATCGGTCTCGAGGAAAAGCGATTCGCGGTACTGCCGATGCAACGTGTTACAACCACTCGACGATCCCTGGTGTCGCCCAGAAAGATATGGAAGCGATATAATCGAACGAGTCTGATCGGTCGTTTACGAATCAATCCTTAAAAGATCCATCAAGAATCAATCATGAATACTCTCAGATTGCGAATCAGCACGCGCGCTTTACGGGTCAATGATCACGATTGGCTTGAAACGTGTGTGCGATGGCTCTGGATTACCTTATTCAGTGTGTCTTTCTGCCTGAGCTTCTATGGCCCGGCAACGGTAGATGCAGCAGCCCCGGCGGTGGACATTGAAGTAATCAACGAAGGGAACCGCTCTATTCTAGCGCCTCAGGAATGGGCCGAGGTTCTGGGCAAGGCAGGGTTCAGTCGTGTCTCTATTCGCAGCAAGCGATTGGGCGATACGCCCGGCGTAGAAAATATCGGCACTGCCAAATTTCCGCGCTATCGCGTCGTTGCCTTTTTACGCAACGACCGACTCGTCTATCCGTCCGGTGATCAATTCAATCAACGTGAATTTTTAAAGATCAAGCGATGGTTGCGTAATCTGCAACAAGGGGGCGATGGAACCGGTGACAACACGCAGAGTCCCTTCGGTTTGTCCGCAACACAATTGGATCGCGCTCGCCAGCAGATGTCCGCCCGGGTAAATAGTGCGACGGACGGAATGGAGCTCGCCGAGTTAATCGATCGATTACTTGCCGAACAGCGTCTGCCTCTAGCGATTGATAAACGTCAGCGGGAGAAAATCGTTCGAGCTGCGACATCTTCCGAGAATCTCGAGGGGCTGGCCACAGGCACGGCACTGGCCGCGTTATTGCGACCCCTTGGTTTGGGACTTTATCCGATAGATGGGGCCGATCGTTGGCGAGTGATCGAAAAAACAAATAAGAACCAAGTTTGGCCTGTGGGCTGGGATTCTGATCAATCGGCCGCGCGGACTGTGCCGATGCTTGGTAAACAAGTTGAGACACAGAAAGTCACGTTGCCACTCCGCGAGGCGATGATCCAACTTGCGGCTCGCATGGGGGTCCCCATCCTGCTCGATGTTCGAGAACTGACCAGGTCCGGTGTGAAGGCCAATGCAAATGTCACCATGCGAGCAGGACGATTTATACACTCGGCAGTCCTGCGACAGCTTCTGCGGCAACATCAACTCACTTTTGCGGTGCGGCTGGATGATGCGGCGCAACCTTTCCTCTGGGTCTCCACCTTTGCCAGCCTGCAACCAGATAAGCCCTAGGCAGATACCACAGAGGGAGCGATCCGAGCCAGATGTTCTTTGAGAAAGGCCTCCAAGTCACCATGTTCCGGATCACTATTCTGGAAGCCTTTGAGATCACGGAACGCGAATTTGAAGGTGTCCAGCGAACCCGCACTCAGCGAACGACTGTTTCCCAATCGCGCGATGCGGCCTAGGGTGAATTGGCCGTGCGGCCCGGAAATTGACAACTCCAGGGCTTGCGATCGCTTGGTATGCAGCGTGGCCCAGGGCTCTTTCTGTCCCGGCACAACCAGATGCACCACCTGCTGATTGGTCCAGATGAAATCTCCCTCCGGGGAGACCCTTTCGAGCAAGCGATGCAGTTTTTCCAAAAGCGAGGCGGGCCACGCGCGCTTTTTCCCCAGAGGAAAACCTTTGGAGGCGTAATGCCATTTTTCACCCAGCACCTTCCAGGGCATCACATCCTCGGGATGCTGTTCTTTTTTATCGGTGATCTTTTTAAATCCGGCGATAGCCTGATCGACCATTTCCCAAAACGCCGGATGGTCAATCTCTCGCATTGCTGAAACTTGAAGTTCAATCTCCTGCCATGGTCCGCGAAGATTTTTGCATCGCACGCGGGGATCGGTCCCGTATATCGGCAGGTCGTGCATATCATTGAGCGGTGTCATGCCGACCCGCTCCACGAGAGTGGCGTGCTGGAACGTCCTCGAAGCCGTCCGGAATTTGAGTTTGACCAACCAGGGTTCCCCGGTGAGTGCGTGAAAAAACCAGCCATGCGTTTTTTTGGTTGCCGCAATTTCTACCAGGCTCCGATTATTCCAGTCGGTATCACGAAAGCCCCCTGCCCGTTCAATGTATTCCACAACCCGCTCAACCACGGCACCATCCCAATGACATGTTTCTCCACTTCGAGCGACACGCGTTTTGGTATGCCAACGATGGCCATCAATTTCCCAGGGCATCTTCTGGCTGATTCCGATGTCTGTGATATCGATATCACCGAATTTTTCTTTGGTATCGGCTGCAAAATTATGCACCTTGCGTTTTTTGTAAGGTCCCGCTTCAAGCACTTCCGCAAGAACTTCACCGGTATGGCTCCGCGGGATTCGTTTGCTGTTCAACGCCTTCTTTGCATAAAGTGCGACCTGTTCTGGCGTGCCCCAGGTCACCACATCCCCACCGTCACTACCTGCTTCCGGACCCAGGTCAATCACCCAGTCAGCCGATTTGATAACATCAAGGTTATGCTCAATCACCACCACGGAATTGCCCAGGTCGACCAACCGATGCAGCACATCCAATAGTTTGCGTAAGTCTTCAAAATGCAGGCCAGTTGTCGGTTCATCTAGCAGATAAAGTGTTTGACCTGTGTCTGGGCGGGATAGTTCGGCAGCTAATTTTACCCGCTGGGCTTCACCACCCGAGAGCGTCGGTGCCGCCTGTCCGAGTTGAAGGTATCCGAGCCCCACATCGCATAGGGTGTTTAGGATACGTCGGATCTTGGGAATTTTGTCGAATAACTGCAGCGCATCTTCGCATGGCATTTCCAATACATCGGCAATATTACGACCGTGATATTCCACGCTCAGCGTTTCGGGGTTATATCGTTTTCCATGACAGGTATCACATTCAACCCAAATGTCGGGAAGAAAGTGCATTTCGACAGCCAGTTGGCCATTGCCATCGCAATTGTCACACCGTCCGCCTGCAGCGTTGAAACTGAATCGTCGTGGGGTGTAACCCCGCACCTTCGCCTCAGGAAGTTGCGCGAAGAGCGTCCGAATCAGATCAAACAGTCCTGTGTAGGTCGCCGGATTCGAAGTCGGTGAGTTGCCCAGCGGCCTCTGATCGACCCGAATAACTTTGTTTATGTACTGGATGCCGCGAATTTCATCATGCGGGGCGGGGCTGGTCTGCGCCCGGTGGAGTCGCCGCGCGAGTGCACTGTAGAGAATGTCATTAATCAAGGAGCTTTTTCCACTACCACTCACGCCGGTGATCGCTGTTAGCGTGCCTAGCGGAATTGCGACATCCAAGTTCTGCAGATTGTTGTGTCGCGCGCCAATGATTTCAATTTGTTCGGCCATAGGAATGGCCGGTTTGCGCATCACGCGTTGTTTTGAGGAAGATTTTTTCGCACCCTTTTTTTTCTGTGTTGACGGTTGCTCGGTGGAATTGGTTCGGCGGTTGGTAGGAATCGGGATCGCTTTTTTTCCGTTGAGGTAAGGACCAGTGACCGAGCCCCGTTTGCGGCCAAGGGTCTTCTCGCCGCCTTGAGCAACAATCTCTCCACCGTGTCGTCCTGCACCGGGTCCGAAATCAAGCAGATGATCGGCGGCAGCGAGAACCTCTCGATCGTGTTCCACCAGCAGTAGCGTATTGCCAAGATCGCGTAGTTGATGCAATGCTCCGAGCAGACGTCGATTGTCCCGTGGATGCAATCCAATCGTCGGTTCGTCCAGTACGTAGAGTACCCCGCACAGGCCGCTGCCGACCTGGCTTGCAAGACGGATACGCTGCGATTCACCGCCAGAGAGGCTGGGTGCGGGACGCGAGAGCGAGAGGTATTCCAATCCCACGTCGCACAAAAAAGTAACACGGTTTGTAATTTCGCGGACCAACTCGCCGGCGATCTTCTTTTCCCGCGCGTCCAGTTTCCACTCGCCGATCTCCTCACGCAATGTACTTAACGGTAGGCGACAGAAATCGGCGATTGTTTTGCCGCGGAATTGGACGGCAGAGGCATCGTCTCGTAATCGACTTCCACTGCATTGGCTGCATTCCACTTCGCTAAGCAAATGCTCCATCCGTCCCCGCAGGCGTGCGGAGAGTCGCGCCGCCTCATCGAGTGCTGGGTAAAGGCCTTTGTATTGGAAGCGAAAGAGGGGCGGACTGTTTTTTGCCTGCTTGCGGTCGGGACGTACTTCGAGCCACGTTTCACCGGTCCCATACAGCACCGCACGCCGCGCGGTCTGCGACAACGTTTCAAAGGGTTCGTCCACCGGTAGATCGAGTTGGGCCGCTAAGGCATCGAGCATCCACTGGGAAATCTGCTGATCGACATGCGGCCAGATGGCGACCGCCCCTTCCCGCAGGGAACGTTTTCCATCCCGCAGCAGTGCCGTCAGATTGGTACCCGTTTCGGTTCCCAACCCTTCGCACGACTCACACCAACCCAAAGGACTGTTAAATGAGAAGTGATGCGGTCCAAGCGGCTCAAAACTGCGACCGCATTGATCGCACGCAAAATGTTGGCTGTGAGTTTCCACTTCCCAGCGTTCTTCAGACTTTTCCCGATCAACCACTGCAATCCGAACGGTACCTTCGCCAATGCCCAGTGCGGTCTCGACACTCTCGGCGACGCGACTCCGCGTGCTCGTCTGAATTGTCACGCGGTCGACCACGACCTCGACGGTGTGTTTCCTACGACGGTCAATCTCAGGGATCTCGTCAATTGAGTAGGTTTGGCCATCAATTCTTACCCGCACATAGCCACGTGCGCGGACCTGATCCCAGAGTGCTTCGTATTTTTCGCCGACCGAAATTGTCAACGGTGCGAGTAGGTAGAGTTGTGTGCCCTGAGATTTTGCGACTATTCGCTCGATAATTTCGTCAACTGTTTGCGTTCCGATCACCGCATCGCATGCCGGGCAGTATGGCGTACCAATTCTTGAAATCAGAATTCGCAGATAATCATAAATTTCGGTGACCGTGCCAACTGTAGAGCGAGGAGTGTGCCCCATATGCCGCTGTTCAATGGCAACCGAAGGCGAGAGTCCCTCGATCTGGTCGAGGGGGGGCTTTTGCATCTGAGCGACAAATTGCCGCGCATAACTGCTGAGGCTTTCAACATAGCGTCGCTGTCCCTCGGCATAGATCGTATCCATCGCCAGCGAAGTTTTTCCACTGCCACTCACGCCGCAGCAGACGGTCATGGCATCACGTGGTATGGTGACGTCGACCCCCTTGAGATTGTGTTGTCTTGCCCCGCGGACACGAATTTCAGTTGACGCTGGTTTTGATTTTTTCGCCTTCCGCTTTGGCTCAGACTTCTCGCTTTGGGTGAAATAACGTCTCAGTGATTGTCCCGTATGGGAAGCACTCACCCGTGCGATCGATTCGGGCGTCCCCTCTGCCACAAGCCGTCCTCCCGCCGCGCCCCCTTCGGGTCCGAGATCAATTACCCAATCAGCAGTTTTGATCACATCAAGATTGTGCTCGACCACCAAAACCGTGTTGCCAGCCTCGACAAAATTCTGCAGCACCGAAAGCAGCATCTTAATGTCGGCAAAGTGCAACCCGGTCGTCGGTTCATCGAGTAGATAGAGCGTTTTACCCGTGCTTCTCTTGACCAACTCTCGCGCAAGTTTGATTCTCTGCGCCTCACCACCGGACAACGTAGGCGACGGTTGGCCGAGTTTCATATAATCAAGCCCAACGTCATGCAACGTTTTCAGCTTGTCATAAATCTTCGGGATGTTTTCAAAGTGGAGCAACGCCTGCTGAATATCCATTTCGAGTACATCGGCGATCGATTTTCCCTTGTAGCGGATGTCCAATGTTTCCCGGTTAAATCGTTTTGCATTGCAAATGGGACAAGGCACCCAGATGGCTGCAAGAAAATCCATTTCGAGTTTGTTGGCACCACATCCCTCGCAAGCTTCGCACCTCCCGCCGCGGACATTGAAACTGAATCGACCCGCTGAGTAACCGCGGCGTTTTGCATCGGGTAGTTGAGCATATAACTTACGGATCTCGTCAAACACCTTGATATAGGTTGCCGGATTGGAACGAGGCGTGCGACCGATGGGTGATTGATCGATCGCAATCAGTTTATCGAGATGCGCAAGGCCCTCGATCGAAGCGTGTGCGCCGGGGTCACCTTTTCCCGCATTCAGATCTCGGCGCAATGCTTCGACGAGAATATCGCTTACCAGGGAACTCTTTCCGGAACCGGAAACGCCCGTGACGCACACGAGCATACCAAGTGGAATCTCAACATCGACGTTTTTCAAGTTGTTATGGGTTGCGCCTAAAACCTGAATTGCTCTCTCGTCTCGCTCACGCCGCTGCTGAGGAATTTCAATCTGCTCTGTTCCGGCCAGATATTGTCCGGTCACACTTCGTTTCTCACGCGCGATCGCCTTCCAGTCTCCTTGCGCGACCAGTTCGCCACCACGAACACCAGGCCCTGGCCCGAAGTCGATCACATGATCCGAGGCCCGCATCGTATCTTCATCATGTTCCACCACCACTACCGTATTACCTAGGTCACGAAGTTGGTTGAGCGTGTCGAGCAAACGATTGTTGTCACGTGTGTGGAGTCCGATCGACGGCTCGTCCAGGATGTAAAGAACCCCTACCAGACCGCAACCGATCTGACCGGCAAGTCGAATCCGCTGCGATTCTCCTCCGGACAGAGTGGGTGCTGTTCGATCAAGGCTCAGATAGTCGAGACCCACATTTTCAAGAAACCCAAGTCGTCCTCGGATTTCCTTGACCAGTTCGTCGGCAATCGTTTGATGGGTCTCGGTCAGGAGGAGTTTACTGAAAAATTGAACGGCGTCTGCAATCGGTAACTGGCAGAGCTCCGGTAATGTCCGCGATGGATTTTCCGCAAACAGTGGATCGGCACTCGCAATCCTCACGGAGCGGGCTTGCGCGTTGAGGCGCTGCCCCTGACAGTCGGGACAGCAGATCGTATTCATGTATTTTTCAAGCTTGCGGATCTGTGGCGTGCTGCGACTACTGCGATACTTTGAGAGAAGTTCGGGGATGATTCCCTCAAAGGTTCCCCCGTGTTTCATTCCCCGCTGTCCACCGCGCCAGGTATAGGTGATGTGCTGATCACCGGTGCCCCACAGCCAAAGATTCTGTAACTCTTCATCGAGTTCTTCCCAAGCGGTTTCCAGCATGGTTCCGGGCGGAAGATCACGCAACCGCTCGACAGTTTCTGCAACTCCTTTGTATATGTGTCGTTTCCACCGACCCAAATCCTTGAGTCGCCCGATCAGTTCCACGCCCCCTTGTTGAATTGAGCGATCAGGCTTGGGGATGAGTAATTGTGGATCAAAACTGAAAAATTCACCCAGCCCGTCACATGCCTCGCACATGCCTTGGGGACTGTTGAAGCTGAAGAGTTGTGGCGACAGCGGCTCAAAACTCACCTGACAATGCGTGCAGGCAAATTCGGAGGAGAGTTGTAATTCTGCCCCCGAGATTTCTGTAGGAACAGACGATTTTTTTTTACGCCCTGCTTTGGCTTCGGTTTGCTCGTTCGTAGATGCTTGCGGATCGGCAACCACTACCAGGTTGCCTTTGCCGACCGAGAGTGCCAGTTCCACCGCTTCGGCCAAGCGTCCGCGCTGCCGCTTGTCAATCTTCACGCGGTCGATGACGACTTCAATGTTATGCCGCATCTGTCGATCAAGACTCTGATTCTCACTCAGGCTGGCGATTCGTCCATCGATGCGAGCGCGAGAGAAACCTTGCCGCAGCAGATCATCAAACAGGTCGCGAAACTCTCCCTTTTGTCCTCGGATGAGCGGTGCAAGCACGACGATCGGCGTACCCTGCTCGAAGCTGAGGATTTGCGCGATGATCTGTTCCCGAGTTTGTGCTGTTACGGGCCGACTGCATTGGGGGCAATGCCCCTGCCCGACCCTCGCGTAAAGCACACGCAGGTAATCATAGATTTCAGTAATCGTTCCGACCGTTGAGCGAGGATTGCGACCGGAAGTTTTCTGCGAGATCGAGATGGTCGGACTTAGCCCCTCGATGGAGTCGACCTCCGGTTTGGGCATTTGGCCCAGAAACTGGCGGGCAAAACTTGAGAGGCTTTCCACGTACCGTCGTTGTCCTTCGGCAAACACGGTATCGAAGGCAAGCGAACTTTTCCCGCTGCCGCTGACACCCGTCAGACAGATCAATTGATTGCGCGGAAGGGTTACGTCAATCGAGCGAAGGTTGTGTTCGCGAGCACCTTTAACTTGAAGATCTGAAGAAGGCATGATGACGGGCGACTTGGTGGGGCCGCAAAGATCGACAACGAGTGAAATCTCGATCACGCCTCGATCACGCATGGAAGGCAGGCGCAGCCCGAATTGTAGTATGCCGAAGCGATTGATTGAATCCCGCGCGCACTGAGTTGTTGAAGAGAATCTCGAATGCGTATAGAGAGCTATATCGCTCGCCTCACTCGCCTCAGGGCGGAGTCTTCGTTGACCAGTGTGCGAAAACGGACTATACTGTGTGGAAACTGTGGTTGCGGTTGACTCCGTTACGACCTTCCTTCGGGATCCCCTAGCACGTGGATCCCCCGCAACTGCCCGACGCTTCGGCTCCTGGATGATGTTGATTTGTTTTTTCGTCCGCCGACTTGTCCAAAGGCTGTTTCTGACGCAGCGTATATGCTGTGTGGCATATGTTCTCTTTTTCTGTTCGCTCTCTGGTCTGCCAGTCGCGGCGGCAGACGAGCAATTTGCATTTTTCGAAGAACATATTCGCCCACTGTTGCACACGCACTGCAGTGCATGTCATGGAGAAGAAAAACAAGAAAGTGGTTTGAGACTTGATCTGCGGTCATCGTTCTTCGCCGGGGGAGATTCCGGCCCCGTTCTTTCACCGGATCATCCGGATGAAAGTCTGTTGCTCAAGGCGGTCCGTTACGATGATGATTTGCAAATGCCACCCGAGGATCCGCTGCCCTCAGAAGCGGTCGCCCTGTTGACCCGTTGGGTCAAAATGGGCGCGCCTTGGCCGGAAGAGACCGTGCCAGAAGGCGATGCCACGCCCGTGGCGCGCATGTCGGAGATCCAGCAGTCTCACTGGTCATTGCAACCGATCCGCCGACCGGAAACACCGTCTGTGCAGCAGTTGGATTGGCCTCGTAATGCGATCGATTATTTTATTCTCGCTAGACAAGAAGAGATGGGTTTGACGCCATCTCCTCGGGCCACTGCACCGCAACTGCTGCGACGGGCAACCTTTGATCTGACTGGACTTCCACCAACGGCGGAGGATCGAGAGCAGTTCCTTGCGTCCGATGAAGGCTTGCGGTGGAACGCGCTGAACGATGCGTTGCTTGATCGGCCCGAATATGGTCAGCGGTGGGCGCGGCATTGGCTGGACGTCGCGCGTTACGCCGATACGAAAGGATATATCGGTGTCGGTAAACGCGAGGAGCGATATGCGTATGCTTGGACTTATCGCGATTATGTCGTTCGAGCGCTCAACGAAGATGTGCCGTTTGACGACTTCATCCGCCATCAACTTGCCGCCGACCTGCTCGATTTGCCGCCCGATGAGCAATGGAAGCTGGCGGCCATGGGTTTTTTGACACTCGGTAATCGCTTCATTCATAAACGCCATCGTATTGTGGGCGATCAGATTGATGTGACGATGCGGGGTTTCCAGGGATTAACGCTGATGTGTGCCCGCTGCCATGATCACAAATTTGATCCGATCGCGATGGAGGATTATTACGGGCTGTATGGGATTTTTGATAGTTCCATCGAGCCTTCCTATGATGCCAAACCGCTGTTGGCAGCGGAGCCTGGTGATGGTGACACGCAATACGAAACGTTTAAAAAAACATTCAACGAGCGGATTAATAAATACCATTCCCGACGCCGCGAATTGCGAAGCCAAATCAGTCGAGAGATGCGATCTTTCGTCGGTGATTATCTGGAGTATGTCATTCATGAAACGATGCCCACCCATCGCACAAAAACCGATTTGAATTACAAAACCGATCGCGTGCTTCTGCGGAGGCACAATCTGGTAGCCGATGGCGGTGTGGTCCTCTGGACTCGTTATCTCGCCGATCGCAAGCAGGATCCTGTATTTGGAATCTGGCACCAGTTGGCAGCATTGGAGCGAGAGAATTTTGCAGCAGATGCCAAGCGTGCGATCGACCAGGCAGAGGGTGTCAATCCGAAGCTCATTGAGTCCCTGCGGCAAAATAAGCCGAAGTCGATGTTGGATGTGGCTCAAATCTATGGCGAGTTGCTTGAGGCAATCGACGCGAAGTGGCAGGAGATCATTAAGCTCGATCCGGGAGACACGGGACTGGAGAACGAGGCCGAGGAGCAACTGCGACAGGTTCTTTATGGTCCTGATTCGCCGGCGACAGTGGAAAATGATGAGCAAGCTCAGAATCTATACCACATCAAAGAGAACAACGATCTGCGGTCCCTCGATCAGATGGCGCAGAACACAGTTGTGCAATTTATTGAAACCGTGCCTCCGCGGGCCATGACGCTCATCGATCGGAAAGAACCCCGCGATGCGGTGATGCACATCCGAGGTGACTGGCGAAGAAAGGGTCAGCAGACCGAAAGACGTTTTCTGAAAATGCTCTCGGGCGGATCGTTTGCAGGTGTCGACCCGGGCCATGCCTACCGAGACGGAAGTGGTCGGTTGCAGTTGGCCGAAGCGATTGCCAGTCCGCAAAATCCCCTGACTGCGAGAGTGATTGCCAATCGCATCTGGCAATGGCACTTCGGAAAGGGTCTCGTCGCGACGCCAAGCGATTTTGGAACTCGCTCCCCCGAACCGATCCATCTCGCGTTGCTCGATTATCTGGCGTCCTACTTGATGGAAAATAATTGGTCGCTCAAGGCGCTTCATCGATTGATTCTTGATTCGGCCACCTATCAGCAGGCCAGCCTCGATGATGTGGAGAAACGCGCGATTGATCCGACGAATGTCTATTACTGGAGAATGAATCGACGTCGACTGGAATTTGAGGCGATGCGCGACGCGCTGTTGGCTGCAACGGGAGAACTTCAGACACAAGCAGGTGGCTTGCCGACCGAAAATTTTCATAGTCCGCGACGTAGTCTCTATCTCCTCGTGAATCGTCAGCAGATGCCCGGAGTGTTGGCGACGTTCGATGTATCGGTTCCTGATGCTACGCTGCCACTCCGCAATAAGACGACGGTGCCCCAGCAGGCACTCTATCTGATGAATAATCGATTTCTTTCCGATCGTGCGACAGAAATAATTCAGCGACTTGATTCGCAAGAGTCTGACGAGACAACGTCTCCAACCGCCTTTCAGCAAAGGCGCGTGGCAACGCTCTATGACTGGATTTATGGTCGACCACCAAGTGACGTTGAGAAGTCATTGGCCAGCCAATTTTTGAATGCCCCGCTGCTGGATCAACCGGTGAGTCTGCAGCCGAATGAAAAACAGACGGTATGGCAATATGGCACTGGAAAAATTGACCCCGATTCAGGTGAAGTTTCGTTTACACCGTTTCCCTATTTTGACGGCCACCGCTGGCGCGAGAAAAAGCGGTCTCAGTCTCAGGCTTTTCTGGATGCCACCGGAGGTCGGCCCGGAAACGAGCGTGCGGTGGTTCGCCGATTTACGGCACCCGAAGATGGACTTTACCTTTTTAAAGGTCGAGTGAATTTGCGTCTCAATAGTGAGCGTGGGGACGGCATATCTATTCACATTATCTCCTCACGCCAAGGTGAACTGGGAGAATATGCGGCCCGTGACAAAGAGGAGCGAATTCGAATTGAGAAGATCGAAGTGCAACAGGGCGAGCAAATCGATTTTGTGGTAGCGGCAAAAAATGACAATCGTTTCGATATCTTTCACTGGCCGATCGAAGTCTGGAAAGTGGCGGTCAAGGAGAACGGTGGTCTGGATGGTCTTAATGCGTGGCCGAGTGAACCCGCGTTTACCTCATCGATCGCTCGCTGGACGGGGCCCCAAACGCCATGGGAGCAATACGCGCATGCCCTACTGATCTCCAACGAATTCATGTTTGTCGACTGATCCGTGACCCAGAGCCAATCACATGGATAATTTTTTTTATGATCGTCGTCGTTGGCTGAACCAAGCAGGATTGGGTCTAGGGATGCTTGGTTTCGGTAGCCTGCTTGAGGCGGATGCTGCCTCGGAGCGGGGTTCTGGTCTGGCGGAGTTGCCGCATCATCCGCCCAAGGCGAAACACGTCATTCATATTTTTTTCAATGGCGGCTTATCTCAGATGGATTCGTTTGATCCTAAGCCGTTGCTTGCCAAGTATCATGGCAAGACCCTTCCGAGCAGAAGTCCCGAGACAGAAAACATGACCGGGGGTGCCTTTGCTTCTCCCTTCAAGTTCAAGCCTTACGGCGAAAGCGGGATTGAGGTCAGCGATCTTTTTCCTCACATCGGGAAGGTGATCGACAAGATGTGTGTGATCCGCTCAATGCACACCGATTCGGTGACTCACACCCCTTCGTTGATGATGATGAATAGTGGGACGTTGACTCAGACCACACCGGCGATGGGATCATGGATCACCTATGGCTTAGGCACTGAGAATCAAAGCCTTCCCGGGTTTGTGGTGCTGTGCCCGGGTGGGTTGCCAATCGCGGGGCCGAATAACTGGCGGAGTGCATTTTTACCTTCGGTGTATCAGGGAACGCTGGTTGATACCGATAATACCGATGTAGAGCGTTTGATTGCCGATGTCCGCAATCGCAAGATTGGCGCTGCACAGCAACGACGTCAACTTGATCTACTGCAGCAACTCAATTTACAGCATCGTCACCGAACCGGTGCGGACGATGCGATGGACGCTCGCATTAAATCGTATGAATTAGCCTACCGGATGCAGGCCTCGGCCAGCGATGCGTTTGACATCGGCAGGGAACCTGCCTACATCCGTGAGGCGTATGGAGATTCGGCACAAGGACGCCAATTACTCATTGCTCGGCGACTGGTGGAGCGTGGTGTGCGATTCGTCCAATGTTGGCACGGGAAGAACCAGCCCTGGGACAACCACAGTAAATTGGAAAAGGAACATCGCTTCCGCGCCAACGAATGTGATCGTGGGATTGGGGCACTGATTGCCGATTTGGATCAGCGTGGCCTGCTGGATGAGACGATCGTCTTTTTCTGTGGGGAATTCGGTCGCACTCCGACCGCCGAGTTGAGTGAGCAAGGCAAGTCGCTGCTAGGTCGCGATCATAACCCCTATGCGTTTACCTGCTGCGTGGCGGGGGGTGGATTCCGGCAGGGAGAGATTTATGGGAAGAGTGATCCTTTCGGATATCAAGCGATCGAGAATCGAGTGCACGTGCATGATTTGCATGCGACAATTCTGCACCAGTTGGGAATCGATCATAAAAGGTTCACCTATCGCCATGCGGGTCGTGATTTCCGCCTGACTGATGTCGACGGCCATGTTGTCCAGGGAGTCCTGGGATAATGCAGCAAGACGTTCCTTCATGGACCGAAGCGGCACCGCTGCTCTCACGACGTCGCATGCTAACGCGATGCGGAATGGGATTTGGCATGGTTTCCCTGGCGGGCCTGCTTGGACGGGATCGCGTGCTTGCCGACACCATCGCCACACCATTGCATATGCGTCCCCGCGCTAAACGCGTCATCCATATTTTTCTCAATGGCGGACTCTCTCAGGTTGATTCCTTCGATCCGAAGCCGATACTGACAAAAAATGATGGCAAACCGCTCCCCTACCGTCATCCGTTCACGCCATTCATGACCGGTCATGCGATGGCCTCCCCGTTCCGATTTCGAAAATGCGGCGAGTCTGGCACTGAGGTGAGTGAACTTTTTCCGCATATCGGTGGCGTGGTTGATGAATTGTGTCTGGTGCGTTCGATGACCACCCAGTCACCGATCCACGAATCAGCACTGATGTTGATGAACTGCGGTTCGCTGTCACAACTCACGCCCAGCATGGGCTCTTGGCTCAGTTATGGACTCGGTTCCGAAAATGAAAATCTTCCCGCGTTTGTTGTGCTTTGCCCAGGCAAGGGACGCGTGCCGGTGAAAGGAGCCGACAATTGGCGCAGCGCTTTTTTGCCACCTGCACATCAGGGGATGTTGGTCGATACGGCTTATCGCCGTGTCGAGCGGTTGGTCGAGAATGTTAAAAGTCAACGCTCCGGTCCGCAGCAACAACGGCGACAACTCGATTTAGTGCAACAGCTCAACCGCAGGCATGCCGGTCAGCGTGGTCCGGACCAGGCGCTAGAAGGTCGGATCGCGTCCTACGAACTAGCCTATCGAATGCAAATGGCTGCCAGCGGTGCATTTGATGTGGATCGCGAGCCGGCACATATGCATGCACTCTATGGAGATTCAGATCATGGGCGTCAAATGTTGATTGCCCGTCGGCTGGCCGAACGAGGTGTTCGCTTTGTCCAGGTATGGCATGGCCCGTTTCAGCCTTGGGATAGTCACAATGATATTTTTCCAAAGATCCGACGCCTGGCCCCCGAGTGTGACCGTCCGATTGCGGCGCTGCTTTTGGATCTGAGGCAGCGTGGTCTGCTCGATGAAACCCTGGTCATCGTTTCGGGAGAGTTCGGTCGCACACCCACGGTGCAGATGAATGAGGACGGAAGCTCCAGCAAGGGACGAGACCACAATTCCTATGGATTTTCCGCGCTGCTTGCCGGCGGTGGTATTCGACAAGGAATCGTGCACGGTGCCACCGATGACTTCGGTTACAAGGCCGTGAAAGACCCAATCGATGTGCATGATCTGCACGCCACGATCCTGCATCAACTCGGTCTGGACCACCAAAAACTTATTTATCGCCATGCGGGTCGTGATTTCCGTTTGACGGATGTACACGGTCGGGTCGTTCACGACATTCTGGCTTAGGGCCCTGTAGCACGCGATGAAGATTCAACTTGGCGCACACTGTTATCTGTTCACTGACCACTGGAGCGATGCCAGTCTCCCCGTCCTGGAGCGATTGCGTGGTCTCGGGGGTGAGGTTCTGGAAATTGCAGTCGGTGACGATGTGCATTTTTCAATTCCTGCCACGCGAGACGAGGCGACCAAACTTGGGATGCAACTGATCGTGAGTCCCGGTGGTCAATGGCCGGTGGCATGTGACATCTCGGCCGACGATCCAACAGACCGTAAACGGGGGCTTGCCTGGCATCAGCAGCAGATTGAACTTGCGGCAGAACTTGAGGCCATCGCTTACACCGGTGCGCTCTATGGACACACGGGCGTTGTTCAAAAGCGGCTGCCCCCGAATGACGAATTTGCGCGGATGGTTGACGGCATGCGACAACTTACTGAGTTTGCAGCCGAACGCGATGTACTTCTGGCGATCGAACCGATGAGCCACTTCCGTACCCATCTGATCAACACACCTGATCAGGCCATAGCGTTGCTAGATCGCTGCGACCATCCGAATCTACGCGTGCTCTTTGACACGTATCATCTAGTGACGGAAGTACGCGATTATCAGGCTGCGATTATTTCGAT
>JAYYJN010000224.1:0-3384 GCA_036146215.1 Planctomycetota bacterium | reverse complement strand
CATTGATCTGATCGACCGAGATCCACGGCGAGTCTTCCCCCTGGCGTGCCATACCCTGCGGAGGAATCGCGCCAGAGTGGATCAATTGCAGCAGTTGGGCAACCGAGACCGGCCCCCACTGATCTTCCTCGATCTTGTAATACCAACCCATCAGATGCCCTTCAGAATCCGCTCGCCCGTCACCTATCCTTCATCGGGTCAAACGGCGGCCCAAAACACGTGTTATATTAAGAGCCAGTTTAACCGAGCACCTTGCTGGAGTGCAAAAAATTAGCTGTCTTCACCGCGTAACGCGGCGGAAAAAGTGCTCGTTATTCGGCCATTTCCGGTTATACCGCCCTGCTCCCATCCGTGAAAGGAACTTCTGATGCGTGGTCTGCTGATGATAATTTTCGGCCTGTTTTTTTTTCTTATTCTCTTTTTTACGGTGCGGGCTTCGCTGAGCGAAAACATCCTGCAGGTTGATCCGACCGTGTTGGCCAACCGCTGGTTTCAGGCGACACTCGTAGACGCCTATCTGGGGTTCGGAACTTTTTACATCTGGGTCGTCTATCGCGAATCGTCGTTGCTGCCTCGCGTGCTCTGGCTGCTGCTGATCTTGCTGCTTGGCAATCTCGCCATGTCGGCTTATGTCGTGATCCGCCTAATGATGCTGCCCGCCGATGCTGCTGTCTGGACAGTATTGCTGCGACCCGATCACGCAAGCTTTGCCCGTGCTTCCGGATGACGCCTGACGACGTGCTTAATAATGCTCGATAGATAGCCGCTTTCTGATCACCGGAGCAATTACCCGAGATCCAAGAACTGCCCGCTCGGCGTATTTACAGCAAATCAAACGCTAAAGCTTTAGCGCGACTATGAGCGGATCCGCTGACGACTGCTGAGTGTAAATAATCCGAGCAGCCCACATAGCCCCAGCAAGATTCCGCCCGGCTCCGGGAGGAGGCTTTGCCCGCGGATTTCGAGCGTGCCTGCAAAATCAAGTGATGCGATGTGGGTGTTGAGAAGCTGGCCCAGCGAAACGATATCAATCGAATCGAGATGTGCCTCGATTCTCGTGAGATGATTGCCATAAAAATCCGGGGTCAAATCAAAAAAGGAAGATTCGTTGTAGGTCTTGCTAGCCGATCCCACATAGACGGTGACAAAATCGTCGACATCATTGGTCAACAGATCAGCTGCCTGCGTAAAAAGCGGCCCCGAGTCAAAGATAAGACTGGTGCCTGCATCAAGTTCTGTAAAGGTCTGCTCGAACACGGGAACCGGGGCCATCAGCCCGGCACTATCTTCGAGGAAGATTTTGAAATCGACCGAATCGATCGGGCTTAAGCTGTAAAGGGGAACCGTTTCATTGATTGACTCGGTATGCAACAATCCGGCAAGCACTGGCATCGGAAGCATGGCGAGCCATACGACGAGAGCGAGCAATACGGGAAGGGACACTTTATGGTGGTGATACACGGGCTGTTCTCGGGGCGGGATTAAAAATCGGATGTGATTCCTCTTTATCCAAATGGTTGTTCCCGGAAAAAGGTGGACATTTTTTTATAAAAGGCAACAAAATCATCTCTTTTTCCACTTTTTTATGGTCCGTCACACCGCTCAGTGGCAGGTTTGGTTTTTACCGCTTGCCTATTGATAACCCGGCACATTGAATGGGCAAACCGCGACTCTACCAGTTCCGCCGCTCCAGCAGCGTTTCGGCCAGGGCGAACATCCCCGCCGATACGCCGAGGAAGCACCCGCTGGCAAACCAGGGATAATCTCCTGCACCGATTCGCATAAAGGTCCAAACATCGATGGTAGCAAAGAGGCTCCATTGGTCGATTCCCTGAATCAGATACTGGGCGAACGAAAGCAGGATGATGCCGACGATGATCACCCCGGCACGCAACTGATGGGTCGAGAGGACCGAGAGCAATACCGTGGTAGCAATCAGCGAGAGAAGAAAGCACGCCATGTAGTTACTTGCGGCGAGCGTTGCCTTCCAGGGCAACGCCTCGTCGACCGCCGGCGACAGCCAGATTGCCGAAATCGATGACAGGTAAACCGGCCAAAGTACGGCCAGCGTCAGGATCGCAGTCCGCACGCGAAGGATCTTTCGGCGGGAGACTGGTCGAGAGAAAAGAAACTCCGCGGTCCGCTGGTCGGCTTCGCGAGCAATGATGCCACTGCCCATGAAGGCGATAGCCGCCACGCCGAACAAACTGCACCCTTTGAACCACTGCTGGATCGCAAAGTAGGGCCAGTATCCGGATTGCTGTACGGCGGTCAGCAGATCCTGCAGAGCCTGGAAAGGAACCAACTTCGCCAGCGCGGGCGTGTTGTCGCGAAATTTGGGCCAGTAAAAAATGGCGGCCACCATCGCCGCCTCGAGAATGACGAAATAGCCGAGTGACAGCCAAAGGAGGCCGCGCGCATATTGTCGCGCAAGTGCAATCATGTGCGATCTCCTCCGTAGAGTGCATCGAAAACCTCTTCCAGAGAGCCCCCTCCATCGCGGATGCCATCGATCGGCAGTTCGGCAATCACCGCAAGCACCGACTCGACCGCATCGTTATGCTGCAGCGACCAGCGAGTTGCTTGTCCTTGCCATCGCCAGTCCCCGCGCTGCGGAAGTTGCTCCCGGTTGAGTGGTGAACGGAACTCAAGATGCAAAAGCCTACCGGCTTCAGCGGCAAGTTCGGCAGCCGCACCGGCTCGCACGATCGCGCCCCGCCGGAGAAATGCCGCGCGATGGCAGAGTCGCTCGACACTGGTCAAATCGTGCGAGGAAAAAAGCACCGAGCGGCCTGCCTCCGCTTGCTTTCGCAACTCGGCTTCGACCATCCGTCGGGCCTCGGGATCGAGCGCTTCGGTCGGTTCGTCGAGCACGATCACCGGTCCGCCGCTCGCAATCGCTTGTGCAAGGACAATCTTCCGCTTCATCCCGTGACTCAGTTTGCCAAGGCGCTTCGTCCGCGGAACGCCGAGTGTATCCAAAAGCGAGAGGCCGAGCCCGTGGTCAGCGTGCGGATGAAATGCGATCGCAAAACCCAACAGCTGTTCACTGGTCATCTGATGATAAAGTGCGGTTTCACTCGGTGCGTAACCGATATGACGCCGCGCTCCGAGTGAATCGTGGACTGCATCAGTCCCACAAACGCGAACGCTTCCTTGATCGGGTCGAATGATGCCGACCATGGATCGAAGGAGCGTGCTCTTACCTGCCCCGTTCGGTCCGATCAGCCCGACAATCTCGCCTGACTCAATCCGTAGGGAAACCCCTTGCAGCACCTGTTGGTCACCGAAGGCGTGTGAGACGTTGTCGAAAAGAACAGCAGGCTCTTGGGGCATGGCTTGGGATATGGGGCTACAGAAAGAACACTCCGTTTATAGCCCGTC
>JAYYJN010000223.1:0-6182 GCA_036146215.1 Planctomycetota bacterium | reverse complement strand
ACGAATTATCGCTTGCAAAAAGGAACCGGAAAAGCATTAGCTTTGCCACGCCGCACAGACAAAATCGCAATCACCGGTAAACCGCTGCCAACCGAGCCGGCAAGAGGTGGCGAAAGAATACCGCTAGTCACACTTACCCGGCTTCCAACCGTACATTTTGAGAGTGCTGAGGGACTTGATGAATTACTGCCCATCGGGAAAGGGAAACCGGTTCTGCTTAATCTCTGGGCGACCTGGTGCGGTCCCTGCAAAAAAGAGCTGTCGGAGTTTGCGAAGGAGCGAACCCGACTTGCGGAGCACGGGATTGATGTCCTCGCCCTCTCGATGGATAAGCTGGGTGCGCCTGAATCCTCGCCTGAGGGCGCTCGAGAATTTATGGAACAAATTGAATTTCCTCATGCCTTCGGTTTTGCAACGCAAGATTTAGTGAGTGTCCTGCAGCAAATCCATGACACCCTTGTTTTTGCTAAAGAGGCATTTCCAGCGCCCACAAGTTTTTTGTTTGATGGTGACGGTCGACTTGCAGTGATTTACAAAGGCCCTGTTTCCGTTGATCAAATTATTCAAGATCTCGGACATTCCGAGAACACACTCATCGAAAGATTCGCAGCATCGGCAAGTCCAATTGGAATTACATCCGATGCGATGAGCGTCGAGGTAAATCTTAAAGCGTTGGATTCCGCGAATTGCATGACGCTTTCAGATATGATGCGTTTTCGAGGTGATCAGGAAACGGCGATTATGATGCTTTACGCCGCTTTGAAAAATCAAGATGATGCTCTCATTCGCAACAATCTTGGCGGCATGCTGATGGATCAAGGGCGATTTGCTGAAGCCGAATTACATCTCCGTGAGGCAATCAGTCTCGATCCGGAGCTGGCCAAAGCGCACAATAATCTCGGCCTGCTTCAGCGGCGTCAAGGAAATCTGCAAGACGCCACAGAGTCGTTTACAACGGCACTGGAATGCGATCCGGGACTGGCGGTTGCCCACGTAAATTTGGGGCTGATTTTTGCGGCAAAAGGTGATTATGATTCGGCCGCCGAGCAATATGACCTCGCAATTGCCTTGGATCCGAAATTGTTATCGGCTTATGAAAACAAGGGCAATCTGCTTGCGGTGCAGGGGCAATTTACCGAGGCCCTGATCAACTTGAACAAAGCCTTGAAAATCATGCCCGGCAATATCAATGTCCAGTTGGCGATCGGGAAAGTGTTGCTGGCACAGGGCAAACCTGTCGCCGCAGAGGGGCAAATACGTCAGATATTAAAAGTGGCACCTGAAAACAAAGAAGCGCAAGCGCAGCTGTTCAAGATAAATGAACAAAAAAGTCGCACTCCCTGATAGTAGAATGCCTGAAATAATCCAGACTGCCTACTCGAGTTCCTCAATCAAGATTGCACTCAGCCACGTGCCGTGACTGTTCCGGGCCACAATGTCAACGTTCAGCACTTGATCAAAAACCCGGACTGTCGCCTGATTTGCTTTGACACTTCCGCTCCGAGGTTTTACATCTTGGATTGTTTTCGCGCCGTCTTCGAGCACGATATTTTGTCTCGGATAGTAATTCGGATAAGCCGAGCTGTAAAATGTGACTCGATAACGGGCACCGGGAGTGGGCACTGGGATAGAGAATTGCATGGATTGACCGCTGACCCGCATCTGTTGCCACAGCGGATCATCAGGAGTATTCCAGACGGCCTCGGGGACGTTGTAAACTGCGCCTCCGCTTACCGAGATGCTGCTTTCCTCAAGAAAGTTGACTTCGTCCAATGCGTTTGAAGAGCTGTATTCACCGCCACCCACATTCACTCCCCACCATGACGCGGTCCCTGCGGGCGTGAGCGGCTGCGACATGCCGTTGAGCGCTAAGTTCTGCTCCAATTGATCGCATTCACAATTTGCTGCACCGTCCCCACCTGGAATCGTGATGGAATGAGAGCCATAGTTGCGAGCATCGATACGTGTCGATCCACCCGCATCGACCACAGCATGAAGATATAATGCACCGGTGGTGAACCCGTATTTCAGATGGACATCTCCACCCGGTAATCGCGTCACGGTGATTTTAGAGTCGTAATCCCAGTCGGTGTAATCTTCGAGATAGATCGAATATTGACAGAGCGAGTCCTCCACGAGAAGAATACGTGGTTGTCCGTCCTCAGGCTCATAATAGTTTGCATTTCCGATCGGAATATTGCGTACCAGTCGTCCCTGGTAAGTCACCCGCACATACCACCCGGCAAGTTCCGGAAATCCCTCAATCGAGTTGAAGCAATTTTCTTCATCAAATTCTTCATCTGCTTGCTCGTCGTCGACGACGGGTTGCTGTTCATTAACTACATTATCTGCGGCTTGGTCGTCAACATTTGCTGCATCGTCCGCCGCATTCTCATCTTCCGCCACATCGCCATCATCCTCTCCGACCGGATCATCATCCGCCGGGGGATCGACCTCATCCTCTTGATTGGTTCCCTCTTGGTCAGTTTCCGTTGCCGGATTAACGTTCATCGATTCGCAATTATTCCAACTGCTTGTTTCTCGCCAGGGGCTCCAAATATTGGCCGCGCAGGGTGTCGTCTCCTCAGGCACGATTGACGAAATCGTGCCATCATGATGAAGTGCATTGAGCACCGAACCATGGCGCAATGATTCATCTACACCATCATTCCAACTGGCTTGATGACTTGCCCAATCGTTGTCGCCGTTATCGTTTGCATTGCCCGGATTGGCAAGAATGACTGGATTGTTCCATTCCATCAACACGATCTTGCGACTGTCACTGCCCTGCATCTGATGCATGGAATTATTGGCCCCGTAACTGGCCAGAAAGGCTATTTGATCAAGATCAAGAGATTCGGGATTGTCGGGTTTATCGACGGCACTTGGACAAAAATAAACATCGTTGTCTGTAGTGTCGATGAACGGTCGGATGGCCTCGGTCCAGTATTGGTTATTCGAGGCATCATGTGCCTTAATCGGTTTATTTCCGTTCTGCTGCGCCCGATGGATTGCGGCCCCCAATTCCCGAAGGTTGTTTTTACATTGTGTAGATCGCGCATTCTCTCGTACCGAACTGACTGCCGGGAGAAGAAGGCTGATTAAGATAGTGACAGCAGCGATGACGAGTAACAGTTCCACGAGCGTGAAACCGCCCGTCACTGGGCGGAGTCTGGATCGCATATCGAATTCCCCTGATTTTAATGGGCCGAACGGCCCGACTTAGAAAAGGTCCGCAGATACAACGCGATGAACATCGCCAAGAGAGGCAATCAGAATCCAAAAAATTTATTTATCCCCTTTTTCAAGTGAAAACCCCCCAAAAAGAGCCCATACGCAAGGGGCCAGCAGACGGTTTTGGGGGCGAAAACGAGGACATCCCCAAGGGGTGTCGCACCGTCCGATTTCGGTCCCTGAGATTGTGCTGCTCCGCGGGGGTTATTAGATTAAGCCTTCCCTCTTTGTCGCGTGTTTTTACATTTGATTGATACCGCCTGCGCTGTTTTTCTGGTTCTGCGATGACCTCGATTCTTGGCATCAGTGCGTTTTATCATGATTCGGCCGCTGCCCTTGTCGTGGATGGCCGGATCGTGGCTGCCGCTCAGGAAGAGCGTTTCACCAGAAAAAAACATGACCACCGCTTTCCGCAGGCAGCAGTCGATTATTTCCTTACCGATGCGGGAATCGACGCCGCCGATCTGGATTATGTTGGTTTCTACGACAAGCCGTTTCTCAAGTTCGAACGTTTGTTAGAGACATATTTGGCTTATGCGCCACGCGGCATCCGTTCCTTTTTTCGTGCGATGCCACTCTGGTTTCGAGAAAAACTTCATCTCCCGCGTGAAATGAGTCGTGGTCTACAGCGTGGCTACAAAAACAAGTTCATCTTTGTTGAGCATCATGAGTCTCATGCGGCGAGTGCTTTTCTCCCTTCGCCGTTCGAAAGAGCAGCGATACTCACGCTGGACGGGGTTGGGGAGTGGGCTACAGCCAGTTTCGGCACGGGCGTAAACAATCGCATTGAGCTGACGCATGAACTCCACTTTCCACATTCCCTTGGTTTACTCTATTCGGCCTTTACCTATTTCACAGGGTTTCGGGTAAATTCGGGTGAGTACAAGCTCATGGGACTTGCGCCCTATGGCCGACCGATCTACGTCGAACGCATCCTGGAGCACTTGTTGGATCTCAAAGCCGATGGCTCGTTCCGACTCGACATGTCATATTTCAATTATTGTCAAGGTTTGACAATGACGAGTGCAAAGATGGCCAAACTCTTCGGTCGTCCACCGCGCAGGCCGGAGTCGCCCCTCACACAGGACGACATGGACATTGCCGCGTCGATTCAGCAAGTCACCGAGATGATCATGCTGCGGATTGCGGTGCATGTGCATCAGAAAACAGGAATGGAAAATTTATGTCTCGCCGGAGGCGTAGCGTTGAATTGTGTGGGCAATGGGAAGATCTTGCGTGAAGGACCTTTCAACAACATTTGGATTCAACCCGCAGCGGGAGATGCAGGTGGTGCGCTGGGCACTGCGCTGTTCATCTGGCACCAATTACTCGGGCGATCCAGGACCGTGGAACCGCAAGACGCACAGCAGGGTTCTTTCTTAGGGCCACGATACAATGGCAAAGAGGTAGTTGATTTTTTCGATTCGCAAGCCGCACCTTATCACCACATGCCTGACGAGCAGGAGCTTTGCCAAACCGTGAGTCAACTACTGGCCAACGGTAAAGTGGTTGGCTGGATGCAGGGGCGAATGGAATTCGGTCCACGAGCGCTCGGGGGACGAAGTATTCTTGGTGATCCCCGAAGTCGGACCATGCAATCGGTGATGAACCGGAAAATTAAATTTCGCGAATCCTTCCGACCGTTTGCCCCCTCGGTGCTGAAGGAAAAAGCAAGCAGCTTCTTTGACCTCGATCCGGAACAGGAAAGTCCGTACATGCTACTGGTGGCAGATATTCAACCATCGCGCCGCCAATCACTCTCTGACGAGGATCAAGCAAGAGAGGGATTGGAAAAGTTGAAAACATGTCGCAGTGAAATCCCGGCTGTAACGCATGTGGACTACTCGGCACGAGTGCAATCGGTCGATGCCACGCGTCATCCCCGATATTATAAACTGCTCAAAATGTTCGAAGCGCAGACCGGGTGTCCTGTGTTGATCAATACCAGTTTCAATGTGCGGGGTGAGCCTGTGGTTTGTACCCCGGAAGATGCCTATCGTTGCTTTCTGGCAACGCATATGGATGTGCTGGTCGTCGAGGACTATGTGCTCTTGAAGGACGAGCAACCCGACGCAGATGCACATGTCAGCGACGAATATTTAGCCGATTTTCCATTGGACTGACTGAAGAGAGGTTCGCAATTTCCATGGGAATGATCGAAGTCAAACAAACGTTCAGTCGCAACGAATTGCTCTGGTTCGGGCCACTGTTTGCACTCTTTACGGGTCTAATCTGTTGGGTTCTCTGGCGGTGTGGCGTACCCGCTATGCCATTGAGGCTGCTTGGCATCGCTGCCCTTATTGTGATTGTCGTTTATTACCTCTTCCCGGCCCTGCAACGACCATTTTATCGCAGCTGGATGTTTTCGGTGATGCCGATCGGTTGGGTCCTTTCGCATCTTTTACTGTCGATCATCTACTATCTCTTGTTGACACCGATTGGGATTATAATGCGACTGGTCGGTTATGATCCGATGAAGCGGAAGCTGGAAAAAAAACGGGAGACCTATTGGGTGGCTCGCCAGCAGGTACGTGATCCGAATCGCTACTTCAAGCAATATTAAAAGCAGTGAGCAGTGCGTTTAAATCGGCGTTTAAATCGGCGTTTAAATCGATGGAAGCGTTTGCAGCTGCAAACATGAATATGAGTGAGCATAACCAGCACGAATCAAAAGAGCAGGGCGACGCCTTTTCGCGAGAAGCCCAACAGGGCCAGACTGGTTTTTTTGCCGAGTTTCTAGATTTTCTCCTGCATAATAAAAAGTGGTGGATCACTCCGATCGTAATTGTATTATTGCTGGTAGGCATCCTGGTCATGCTTGGTGGCACGGCCGCTGCACCGTTTATCTACACGTTGTTTTAATCGTGAACACGGCGCAGCAGACCTGCTCGGCATGTTTACGGACAGCGATACAGGGGCCGCGTCAGGCAGGTCGGTCCACCTTCGGC
>JAYYJN010000222.1:0-5573 GCA_036146215.1 Planctomycetota bacterium | reverse complement strand
CTTGCCCGCCCGGAAGACCCGATCGCGCTGTTGGCCGCGCTGCGGAGTGAACTTTTCGGGATTGCAGATGATCAGCTTTACGCTTGGAAAGAGCAGGGGGGCCGCTTCACGCTCGATGCCTCGATCGCAACTGCGGCTGCCGAGCACGAGAAAATCGAACCGTTGGTCGATGCACTGAAAACATTGCGGCACTTTGCGGGCATCCTGCGGCAGGTTCCACTAATTACGGCGGTGGAACAAATCGCACATCAGCTCGGGCTGATTGCGCGTGCGGCAACGGCAAATGACGGGCCCACCAGGGCGGGTGGGTTGTTGGGGGTGATTGAAAGATTAAGGCAAACGCGCGAGCAGCTCTGGAACCTGGAACTGGTAACGGAAACGCTCGAGCAATGGCAGCAGGGGGATGATGAACAGGATCCGGTTCCGGTGGTGCCCAGCAGTCAGGGGCCGGTGAGAATCATGAACCTGCACAAGGCAAAAGGTCTCGAAGCGACCTTCATTTTTCTAGCCGGAGTTCAACAAATCCCGAAAGATCGCATAAATTTACACATAAATCGAGCCGGAGATGAGTCGTTTGGCTATGTAGCGATTCGAGGTGAAACCGCGGGACGTAATCGTAATGGGTTGGTGCTTGCGCATTCCGCAGACTGGGAAACGCACGCGGAAAATGAAGCCCGTTTTCTTGAGGCAGAACGCGACCGCTTGGCCTATGTCGCTGCCACCCGCGCGCGGGCCGGTTTGGCCGTCACTTGCTGTGAAGGAGCGCGGGGCAGCTGGGATTTTTTTGAGGCCGACGATGAATCTTTCCTCCCATTGCCGGTCGCTGAACTGCAGGAAGCACCAACGCAGGGAGGCGTTCATCTTGATGCTGACAATGCGGCGGCAGCGTCTGAGCAGGCCTCTGCTCTCTGGCGAGAGGCGCTCACCAGCACCTACCAGGTGGTGGCGGCTAAAGCAGATGCACTGGAGACAGAAACCCGACCGGTGGCCAACGCACAATCCGGCGAGCACGGCACCGAATGGGGCACTGCGATTCATGCGCTGCTCGAAGCGGCAATGCAAAGTCCATCGGCTGACCTTACCCCGCTGGCATTAACACTCATCGATGAAACGGGCCTCGCGCCCGAGACACTGGATCCGCTGCTGGAGACCGTTGCCCGGGTTCAAACGAGTGCAATCTGGAAACGGGCGAGAAAAAGCGGGCAGAGATTAGTGGAGGCTCCGTTTATCCGTCTCGCTGCGGGTGAGGAGACGAAAATCGTCCGCGGCGTGATTGACCTGGCCTTCCTCGAGGGCGACAACTGGGTGCTGGTGGATTACAAATCGGATCGCGTGGGCACTGATGCCAGCGCGGCAGAAAAAAAGTTAGCGTCAAGATATAAGGCACAACTTGACGCTTATGCCGAGGCATGGGAGCAGGTCACCGGAAAAAAGGTCACCGAACGCGGGCTCTTGCTGACGCATTATGATCGCTATATCACCGTGTAGACATGAGAACCTTTCGACATTACGCGGGTTGAACGGTCCGCGCCAACGTTTCGATCGCCGCTTCGCGGTCCGTCATGCTCCCGCCCTCGAGGGCCAAGTGGCCGTTGCTTCGCGCGGTGGCTGCATCCAATTGCCCGCCAATCAAGAGCGCGAGTGTCTGTGACGAGAGGTAAACCACCGCTGCGCCGTCAGGGGGAAGACCCATATGCAGCGCCGTGCCATCGGCAGCGATTGTCCATTGACCGCCGCCAACCCCTGAAACCAAAAGCCCAAAACCACCCTCAGGTGCCGCCCAACGGGCATCCCCGAGCAGTCGCTCAAGCCGGCAACGCGGCGAGGCGTCCGGGTCGCGATCCCTTTTAGGCGCCCAGGTAAAGTTGTGCTCAAGCGCAAATCCACAAAGCCGCCTCAGTGCCGATTCGTCAAGCACAGGGGGAGGCAAATCGGGCACCGCCTGCGCTCGATGCGCTGCATCAAATGTGGGGTCATCCTTCCAGTATGCGCTATAGGTCCGCATTTGATCCGAGAAGGTCTTCTTCAGTACATCTGAAGAAAATAAACTCGCCGCGGCCTCACCGCCAAGCTGTCGACCGCGATCCTGATCGCGCCGCTCAAGCAGTAGATCAGAAAACACTTCGCGCAGCTGATCGACACTGGTTGGGGCATCGGAAGTGAGGTGATAGGTCGCACCGTGCAGGGCCGGGTCAAGAATAATCCGAGCCATTACCGCACTGACCCAGTCGGCCGGAACCAGATTTTTTTTCTCGCTACCGTCCATTCCCAACTCATCGAGCAGCGCCACGTCGGAGACGGCGTTTTCGACCAATGCCGCAAGCACCGGCTGCAAGATACGTAGCGGACGATAAAAACCGTGGAACGTATTTGTGAATCCAGTCACCAGGTCGCCCACAATCACGCTCGGACGATGGACGGTCAGTGTTTCAAGGAAGCTTGCTGCACGCACGCTCTGCTCAGACTGAATTTTACTCTTTTCATAATCGTTGCCCGACTGCTGACCGACATCGAGTTCATCCTCCAGAATCCGACCTTCGCGCAACCCACACACATAAGCAGTTGAGACATGATGCAGTCGCTTGATACCTGCTCGCTCGCAGAGCGACAGCACGTGCGAGGTCCCCTCGACATTACTTCGATAGGGCTCACCATCTGCCTCACGGTAATCAAACGATAGACTGGCCGCCGAGTGGACCACCTCGCCCACATTCCGCCGCACCCAATCGAGTGACTCAGCCGAGAGGCCGCAATCGGCTGAAGAAATATCACCCTCCAGCACCACCGGCGCAGCGATCTGCTCGCCTGCAATTTCGAGCCAGTCAGAGAGCAGATCATCGACCCGTTCTGCAGCCGACGCAGCGCGATTGCGGCGTACCAGCACTGCAAGGCGTCGCCCCGCCCACGATAGATCACGCAAAAGCGAACGGCCCAAAAGTCCGGTCGCCCCGGTGAGAAGAAGATATGGTTTGGTCGTTACCGCCATCCGCTACGCCCTGTGCTGCCCGATGCTTATGCTGTGATCTCAGATCCTGTGGAGGATTATGACCAAAAGAATGAATGACTATGTCGCTTGCCCGCTTGCTGCTGCTCAAAATGGCAAGGGGACTACTGTACCATCATAGTTCAAATGATCATACATGAATTGCCGCACCGCCATCGACGATCAGCGTCTGCCCTTGCACGAGATCCGAGAGGGGACTTGAGAGAAAGAGGACCGCATCGGCAACATCGCTCGCTTCAAGCATCCGCGATCCGGTCATGGTTTTCAGCTCCCGACCGGCGAACATCTGGTCCGCGCCCGGTAGCCGCTTGGTGCTGTCGGTTTCCACCAAACCCGCCTCCACGACATTCACGTTCACGCCCCGGTCACCGAGCTCCAGGGCCCAATGGCGGGCCAGCGAGACAAGGGCGGCCTTGGATCCTCCGATCAATCCATACATCGGCAATGCCATATGCGTTCCGTGCGACGAAAGCACGACCACTTTGCCACGTGCCCCGTTTTCAGACTCTAGCAGCGATGCAGACTGTTTGAGCAAATGCACCAGCGACAACACGTTGGTGTGCATCGCCGCATCGAAGTGCCGGGTGGTGGTCGACTCGAGTGGACGGAATCCGCCGGTCGCTGCGTTGTGCACCAGAACGTCAAGTCGGCCGAATTGATCACGGACAAACCCGAGCATCTCCTCGACATCTTCTTCTTGGCTGACGTCTGCTCGCACACATGCCGCACGCCTTCCAAGGGCGGTGATCTGCTCGGCAACTTTTTCTGCCTCATTCCCGGAGGTGACAAAGTTGATCACAACATCGGCGCCCGCCTCCGCCAATCGCAAGGCGCAGGCCTTGCCGATGCCACGGCTCGAACCGGTAATCAGAGCTACTTTGTCCGTAAGATCGATCATATCAATATTGTGATTCAAATTTATTGATTGTCAATAAATTGAATTATGCTTCAGGACGTCTAGTTATGACACAAATTTCCTGGGGATGAAACCTGTAATCCCTGAAGCCAATGGCTGTGTTTATGCTTCATTGGCACGCGGTTCACCCATCTTGCGCAACACCCATTTCTGGAAATGCGGAATGCGCTCTTCGCGACGGGAAATGAGTCCGACAGAGGGGTGCACGGGTGATGCGATCCCCTGTTGAACCATGGGAAGCACGCCAAAGTCCTCGCGGGCGACTCGCAACCAGAATTTCGATTCCCATCGGGCTGCGAAACGAACCATGGCGTTGCGAAAGCGACTCCCCTCTGTGCTCTGCGGCGCAAACCATAAAATACGAGTTCGTGTCTGCTGCGGTCCCTCCGGCAAAAAACTCAAAAAGATCGTAAAAGAATCGGTTTCCGCAACCGTGAAAGAGGGAAACAGGAGGACGTGGCGATACGTATTGAGGACCGGTAACTTTGCCCCACGCAACGCGTGGATCTGCAATTGACGCACGAACCAGGGGGTGCCATCGGGTGTTTCAAACGATGACCCTTCGTCAAACATCGTGTGGTGACAGTCTTCTTCCTGCGGTGCGGTTTTAAACGTGTGCGGATGCACCTCCGCAACGTGATAGCTTTCGAGCGTGTTCTCAATCGCCGCCTTCCAATTGACCGGGCATACCACATCAATCGATCCGAGACTCCCCGTTGCCAGATTCCGCTCGGCTAATGAAGCAAATGGTCCCTCCGCCTCGAAGAGACTTCCGAATGGCTTATCCGCTTCAGCTCCTAATGACACAAAAATCAATCCGCCACGAACGCCCACCTGAATCGACTGAAGTCCGAGCTCACCTTTTTTCATGGGTCGAAAAGAGGGTGCGTCGGGAATTTTACGTGTATCACCCGTCAACCCATCGTATTCCCAACCGTGATAGTTGCATTTCAGCGCCAGACTGCAGCCGCGATCGAGAGCCACAAGTTTTGAATTTCGATGAGAGCAGACATTGAGGAATCCCCGAATCTCATCGCCTTCGCGTCGCAAAATCACAGGACGACCAAGCAAATCAAAGGTACGGTAGGAGCCACTGCGAGGAAAATCTCGCATCGTCGCTACCAGATACCAACTCGGCAGCAGTACTTCCTCCAGTTCTTTCGCATACCAATCCGCATCATGATACATCGCTGCCCTAAAGTGTTGAGGAAGATGCGTGTCACTTATGAACATTGGGCGACCTCGTCAAAGCAATCCGGTTGCAAATGCTCGTGCAACTCAACGGCAACCGCAAGCAGATAATCGGCCACTTGAAAAAAACGACCTAATCCGCCAACCGCTCCACCCGGTGTATCGATGCGCCAGCCGAAGCCATCATCACCGAGCATCGCCACGGCGACCTTTGCGGGTGCAAAGGGAACATCAACCATAGCTGCCTTGTAAGCAGCCTCCCGTGCCGCCCAGAATGGGGCCCGCTCTGCATTGGTCTTCGATACCGAAGCTGCATCTTCGTCCCACCAATCGAGACCACGACCCGCCGATTCCGGATCGACAAGATCGACGCCAACTCCACTTCCTTCGACGCAATCTGCTCGACATGCAACCGCAATCATCTCTCCGGCGTGCGTCGCCGACACACGCACGGCAGCGAGT
>JAYYJN010000221.1:0-17712 GCA_036146215.1 Planctomycetota bacterium | reverse complement strand
GTGCCCATTTCCATTGTGGCTATGCCCATTTCCATTGGAATGGGAGGGTTTCTGCAACAGCTTGGAAACGGATGTATCAGCCTTTTCCGACAATCCCTGGCTTTGCTTTTGCCCGTCATCCTTCTTGGTGACGGGCGAAGTAGCCGTTTCCCCGTCTCCTGCCTTATCGCCCTCTTCACCGGTAGAATTTTTTGGGGGAATCCCAAGATTCGCTTCACGAAAACCAGGAATAAACTGACATCCCATCCATCGGAAAATATAGTCGACCAAACTCTTTGCGTAACGGATATCAGGGTTCTTCGTAAAGCCCATGGGGTCAAATCGTGTATGCGAAAATTTATTCACTAACACCTGCATTGGAACACCGTATTGGAGGCTCATGGAGACCGCGGTTCCAAACGAATCCATCAGTCCGCCAATCGTGCTACCCTCTTTGGCCATGGTGATGAAAACCTCGCCTGGGCGTCCATCCTCATAGAGCCCCACGTTGAGATATCCTTCGTGCCCATCAACACTGAATTTATGGGTGATCGACCGACGGGTATCAGGCAGCCGTTCCCGCCGAGGCTTGCTCACCTGTTTCTTTTCCGCCTTGTCGCCTTCCGTAGCGGTTGAAAGCGGCTGGCTCTGTTTCGAGCCATCCCGATAGATGGCAAGCGCTTTGAGACCTAAACGCCAGCCCCAAGTGTATGCTTCAGCCACATCATCTACCGTGCTTGTTGCAGGCATGTTAACTGTTTTTGAAATCGCTCCCGAGAGGAAGGGCTGTGCTGCCGCCATCATCTTGACGTGCGCCTTCCAGTCGATCGAACGACCACCACCAGACGGCTCGAAGGCACAGTCGAAGACCGGCAGATCCTCTTCCTTAATTCCAGGAGCTCCCTCAAGCTTGTCATTTTTATCGATATACGCCGTGATCGATTCAATCTGCGGCTGATCGTAACCAAGTGTTTCCAGTGCGTGCGGTACCGACTTGTTGAGAATTTTCAACATGCCTCCACCCGCCAGTTGTTTGTATTTAACCAACGCAATATCTGGCTCAATGCCTGTCGTGTCGCAGTCCATAAGAAAACTGATTGTTCCAGTAGGAGCCAATACAGTTGCTTGTGCGTTGCGGAACCCGTGCTCTGTTCCGTCGCGGATTACATCTTCCCAAATATTGCGGGCGGAATTTTTCAGGGCATCTGGGCAGGCCGGATTGATTTGTTCGACCGCATCTTTATGCATTTGCATGACCCGCAACATTTCCTCTCGATTGGAGTCAAAGCCTTCGAACGCACCAACTACTGAAGCCAACTCAGCACTGGTGCGGTTGGCCGCTCCGTGGAGCAGTGCGGTGATGGCGCCACAAATCCCGTAACCGGCATCCGAATCATAGGCATGTCCCGATGTCATCAGAAGACTTCCTAAGTTCGAATAGCCCAGCCCAAGCGGGCGGTAACGATGGCTATTTGCGGCAATCACTGCAGTGGGATAACTGGCATGGTCGACCAGAATTTCTTGCGCCACAAAGAAAATGCGACAAGCCCTGGTGAATCGATCTGCATCGAACGAACCATCTGGCTTGCACATCTTCATCAGATTTATACTAGCAAGATTGCATGCGGTATCATCCAGGAACATGTATTCGCTGCACGGATTGCTCGCATTTATGCGACCCGAATTGGGGCACGTGTGCCAGCGATTAATCGTGGTGTCGTATTGAACACCCGGATCTCCACACTTCCATGCCATCTCAGACATCTTCTGCATGATCTCTTGGGCCTGATAGGTTGGGCCATGCTTTCGAGAATCGGTTACCCAGCGGGTTTTCCACTCCCCATCTTCGACAACCGCATTCATGAAATCATCAGTCACTCGGACCGAAAGATTTGCATTTTGGAACATGATGGAACTGTATGCTTCACCATTGAAATTTGATTCGTAGCCACCCTTTTCGATCAGGCAATGCGCTTTCGCTTCCTCTTTGGCTTTGCATTCAATAAAGTCCATAATATCTGGATGCCAAACTTTGAGGGATTGCATTTTCGCAGCTCTTCGCGTTTTGCCACCACTCTTTACCACCCCGGCGATTTGGTCATACACTCGCATAAAGGAAAGCGGCCCGGAGGGTCGTCCCCCGCCAGAAAGCTTTTCACGATGGGACCGGAGTGTTGAAAGATCGGTTCCGGTTCCACTACCGAATTTGAAAAGCATAGCTTCACTGGTTGCCAGTGACATAATGGCTTCCATATTATCCGTTACACTCTGGATAAAGCATGCCGAACCCTGAGGAAATTCATATGGGTTTTCTGGTTGCCGCACTGTGCTCGACTCAGGATCCCAGTGCCAATTGCACTGTGCTCCGGTGACACCGTATTGATGATAAAGTCCCACGTTAAACCAGACCGGTGAATTGAATGCCCCATGCTGGTGCAAACAGAGCCAAGAGAGTTCGCGATAAAACTGTTCACCATCTTCGGGAGATGCAAAGTATCCATCCTGTAGCCCCCAATCCGTGATGGTTCGACTGACACGATGAATCAATTGCCGCACGCTGCTTTCGCGCTCCGGTGTATTGATCTCACCATAAAAATACTTACTCACCACGATGTTTGTGGCGAGCTGACTCCAGTCGGCAGGGATCTCACAATCGCTCTGCTCAAACAGCAATTCCCCGCTTTCCCCTTTGATCTCTGCGCTACGTTTCTCCCACGTAACGGTGTCGAAAGGATCGGCAACATCGACCGGACAGAAGTAAGGCTGAAAAGAAAGTCCGTTCTTCGTTTCCCGGTTTTTTGAGTTCATCAGATTTTTTGCGGAAACGTCCACGTCGACAGTAGCCATCGCGCGAATCCTTTCGGGCTAGAGGTGCGGGGCATCCATTCCAAATTAACTATACAAAATTACACTTACGCGGCCTTCACCGAGCCTTGCTGGCCCTGCTGGCAATCGTTCTCTCGAAGAAGTGGCGTATATACCCCCCCGAAAGAGTTAAACAATCACCAATATATTGTAGTTGACACCCTATGAACTACAACATCGTGTTGCGAGGGGGTGATTGTAGAGCCTTTTTAGGGTCCGTCAATCGTTATTTGCTAAATTCTGTAAGTCTTTACCAATTATGAATTTAAAAAAATTCCCTCTCGCAAGCCCTGCCAGCATAACCGAGTGATTGGGTACCTGCAATCGCAGGTTTTTTCCGAGGTTTTTGTATTTTGGGATGATTTTCCCGGTTTATATGGTGAAAAAAATGTGAAGAAAAAGTTTATAAAATTTTAAGATCTTCTATAGCGATTCTACCATCTGCGCATGACGGATAATCTTTGTCTGTGTGCCGCAGAGTGCCGCCTTGAACCGGGTTAACAGCCCGAATCACAAGTCGCTGCAATGCTTGCTGTCGAGCCGCTAAAAATGGGATCTAACAACCGAAGTTGCAGTACGCGAAACTTAGATTAGTCAACGCGGGCAATCGCGACACAAGGCTCAGTTTGGACCCTGAAACAGCAACCTCAACATCTCCAGCACCGGTGGAAAAACTGCTTAAAATCAGCTCAAACAAGATTGTCTTAGCGGCAAATCAGATCGAAATTTTGTCGATCCGAATTTCGGTGTAGAGCTGCCGATGCCCCGTTTTTCTTCGGGAATTCTTGCGTCGGCGGAGTTTCTGCACGACCAGTTTAGGTCCCTGAACAACGCCGATTACCTCCGCTTCGACCGTTGCACCAGCTACGGTCGGCGTTCCGACCTCAACCCCTTTTTCGCTGCTTACGCAAAGCACACGATCAAAGGTCATGCGGTCACCCGCATGGTTATCCCGATAATCGATTGCGACCTGCTGGCCTTCTTGTACTTTGAATTGTTTTCCACTGTCGGCGATGATGGCATACATCAAAAATTCCCCCTCGATAATGCAATAAAATCAATTGTTTGCACAACTTGCACAACGCAGAAACAGTAACAACAAAAAACAGGGTAATCTATAAATCTACCCGCTGTACAACGCCCCGTCGAGCAGGCCCATTACCTTTTTTCACCTATTTTGGGTCTCAGAGCACCGTGGAGGCACCGCAGCTCAGAATGCGAGAAACCGCCTCAAAGCCCGGCAAACTGAATCTCCTGATCGTGTTTGTTGCGGCCGACGATCTCGATTTGCTCCGGGGCAAATCCCTCTTTTCCGAGTATTTGTACGGAAATTTCGGCCTCAAGTTCCATCTGAGCGATTTCCTGCCGTTTGCGATTGTTCAAATACGTGGCAACATCCTCTGCGACTTGAATGTCAATCTGCACCGCATCCGGGTGGTGTGCGGCGGTCATCAGCATCCGGACCGCTTCGATCGCCATACTTTCGGGCGTTTTAACCACACCCGATCCATCGCAACTGGGGCAGTCACGATAAATGCTTCGCTTTAATCCCGGGCGAATCCGTTGACGAGTCATTTCGATCAAACCGAAGGGACTCGTCCGTAAGATTTTTGTACGGGCCCGATCTCGTTTCACTGCCTCACGCAACACACGTTCAACCCCGCGACGATGTCGCTCCTGACGCATATCGATAAAGTCATTAACAACCACACCACCAAGATCGCGCAATCGTAATTGCCGGGCAATTTCTTTGGCTGCCAACTGATTGATTTGAAAGGCGGATTCCTCAGCCGTGCCATTGGCTCGAAAATTTCCACTGTTAACGTCAATGGCTACGAGTGCTTCGGTTTGATCGATTACAATTGAGCCACCCTTTTTCAATGGAACTTCCCGTTGATGAATCATCGAGATTTCATCTTCTAGGTTGTATTTATTGAAGAGGGGATCTTTGTCGCGATAAAGCTGCAATCGCCCGACATGCCTTGGCATGACCATCTGAAGAAATTCTTTGGCACGATCGAAGGCGCTCGACTCATCCACATGAATGACGTCCACGTCACTACTGAAAATATCTCGAATCGTGCGGATGATCATATCGCTTTCTTCATAAATATCTACCGGCGCGCGACACTTCTTTACGCGGCGGACTATCACCTTCCAGAGCCGTAAAAGATAGGCTAAGTCACGTGATAGCTCCCGTTTCGTGCGTCCGGCGCCGGCGGTGCGGATAATAAACCCCAAACCCTTCGGCGGATTCAAATCAAGCAGGATATCGCGCAACCGACGTCGATCCTCTTCGTCTTCAATTTTTCGTGAGACCCCCACCCGGCCCAGCGCTGGCATCAATACGAGGTATCGACCGGGAATACTGATATACGTAGATAACGTTGGCCCTTTATTGCCAATACCTTCTTTGATGACTTGAACCAGTATTTCATCACCCCGCCGCAAGATGTCCTGAATCGGTGGTTTCACACGGGGGCGGGCACCCGGTCGCATATTTCGTCGTCCCCGAGGACGTCTTCCATTACGTGGTGCATCGCCGCTACTGTTGGCACCATTTTCTTCACTCGTTTCACCACCGTTCGCACCGCCTGTTTCTTCTTCGACATTTTCGGTCTCGTCGGCGATTTCCTCCCCACGATAAAAACCGCCTCCGGTTTCCATATATTTGGCAGGATCAATACCAGCCTGTCGATAATATTGAGGCTCCACATCGCTAATGTGAAGGAATCCGTTGCGGCCAACACCAAAATCAACAAATGCCGCCTGAATGGTCGGCTCTAAATTGACCACAACGCCTTTATAAACATTCCCCACATAATTATCCTGGCTTGATCTCTCAATATAAAGCTCCTCAAGCACACCATCCTCAACGATTGCAATCCGACATTCCTCGGGTTGCGAAACATTGATCAACATTTCATTTTTCATTGTCATCACTTTCCACTTTTATAGTTGTACGGTAGTCCTCGTCAGCACCGTTCCGCGATGGGAATCGGTGGCGAGATCCAGTAATTCAAGTATGTCTTTCGGTCGGACTCCTGCCTCTTGAGTGGCTTTTAACCGCATTTTTAATAGGCAACCCTCAAGTCGGAGATCTAAAACGAGTGGCCGAATGTCAATTGTTTGCTCACGCCCCTTCCGCTGCACGAAATAATTTTTATCTGCCAGGAAGCGATCCACTTTGACCGCCACCTCCTCTCGAATTTCTCGCCGAATTGATATCTCGTAACAGAAATTCTCGGCTTTCAGTTTCTTTTCATCCTCACTCAGAATGTCTATGTGTTTAAATTCCAACCCTTTTAGCGAGTTTTGATTCAGCCTCGTTTTCAATTGCATTGGATCATCGATGGTCACAACCACCAGATCCATCACTTCGTCCAACCCGACTTGTCCGACGGCGAGCGGATCAGGAAATCTCATCTGAGGTCTCGGATGAAAACCTTTGCTCATCGCCAATTCGAGTCTCGCGCGGCGAAAGACACGCTCTAAGACCCGAACAAGATCCCGATGTCCGAGAAATCGTAGCGATTCGTTTTTCGCAAACCGAATACGAAGGCGATAATGTTTTTCTTGCGTAGGATTCACTTTTTATGTCAAGGAACCAGTTCAGGAACCTGCTTGCGGAGTTCTTCTTTCAAATAATTACGAATTTCCTGAGAGTGCTCCATCGACATCGCGCGGCGGGCAAGCCGCTGGCATTGTTTGATGTTTACACTGGAAATCACCTTTTTAATTTCTAAAATCGAGGCCGGTGGCACACTGAAGCGTTTCAAACCGAACCCAAGCAGAAGCATTGTGTAGAGAATATTCCCGCTCATCTGCCCACATACATTCACCGGCTTATTCACTCGATCAGCAGCCTGAATCGACATCCGGATCAGACGCAGCACGGCAGGTTCACTTGCCGTATACATTGATGCTACATCTTTATTACTTCGATCCACCGCCAGTGTGTATTGAATTAGATCGTTCGTTCCTATGCTCACGAAATCAACTTCATCAAGAAATCGCTCTAGCATAAGTGCCGTTGCCGGAACCTCAACCATGATGCCTACTTTGATATTCCGATCAAAATCGATCTTGCTTTCCTCCAAATCTTCCATCACATCCGTAAGCAACATTTTTGCCTGCCGCAGTTCCTTCAGTGTCGTGATCAAAGGAAACATGATCTGCACCTTGCCGAGCGCGCTGGCTCGTAAAATCGCCCGCAACTGTGTGCGAAAGAGTGGTACATTACGCAGAGTGAGTCGAATACTTCGTAGTCCAAGAACGGGATTTTTTTCATCACCTGGGTTTGCATCATCGACTAACTTATCCGCTCCTAGATCAAGCGTACGTACACATACTGGTTTATCACTCATCGCAATCAAGACTTTTCTATAAGCCTTATAATGTGTTGCTTCAGTCGGCTCTTTCTTGGCATTCAAATAGAGAAATTCGGTGCGGTACAAACCAATGCCATCTGCTCCACCGGCTTGGCACTGTTCCACCTCGTATGGAAATTCAATATTTCCAGAAAGCTGAATGCGCTCTCCATCGGAGGTCTCGGCTGCTTTGGTGGCAAATGATTTAAGCCGTGCTTCAACACTGCGGTGTTCTTCTGCTTCGTAACGATATTTCGCTACGGTTTCTTCATCCGGTTGCAGAATCACGCGGCCTAAATTGCCGTCAATGATAACCAGATCACCACCGGACACGTCTGTTAAAAACGGTCCTGTGGCAACCACTGCCGGTAACCGCATCGCCTCGGCGACAATGGCCGTATGACTACCCGGTCCCCCCGCTTCGGTAACAAATCCGAGTGCATATTTACGATTTAAATTGGCGGTTTCACTCGGCGTCAAATTATGTGCCAGCAATACAACCGGTGACGAGAGTTGACTTACATCTTCTCTGCGATCTTGTAAAAGGTGTTTTAAAAGACGTTTTTCGATATCAAAAATATCTTGAGATCGCTCTTTCATAAACGCGTTATCGAGCGATTGAAAAACCTTCGCGTAGCGACGCATGGTTCGACTGACCGCATATTCGGGAGAATAATGTTTTTGCCGAATCATGCTCTCTATTTCGCGACGCAGTCGCGAGTCGTGGAGCATTTTGAGATGAGCGCCGAAAATTGCACCGTAATGTTTGCCGAGCTGTTCGGTCACGGTATCTCGGTTGGCCGCAATTTCTTTGTCCGCGCCTGCAATGGCGTCGGTGAGACGACGGATTTCGGCCTGCACCGCATCACGCGCTACAAACCGCTGAGGGATCCGGAAACCCTCATTATCAATAACTAAAGCCTCACCGATGGCAACGCCTGGTGAAACGGCAATTCCTTGCAATGTCTGCATCAAATTTTGCCAGGCAGCATCGGGGGTACAACAGCAGCACACTCACACATCAGCCCCCTGATCGGAGCAGATCTGTCACTGACGCCTGCCTGGCGCTGCGTAAAAACCCCTTTTTGTTGGCATCGGTACCAAAGTCAAAATATGGGATTTCTACTTTGTTCTATTTAGGGTTCCTTCGTTAACTCGTCGACGGAGCTTGTTTCCAAAATCTTCGCCAACGCCTCAACGGCCGCTTCCGCGTCTGGGCCTTGAGCCTCAATTTCAAGTTGGGTGCCTTGAGAGGCACCTAAGGTGGCAATATCGAGCAGACTTTTCCCATCGACTCGTCGATCGCCACTAATGACCTCAATCGTTGATTTAAATTCGCCCGCTGTTCGCGTAAATACTTCTCCCGGTCTCAGGTGCAGGCCCTGCGGATTCTTGACCTCCACAGACTTTGTCGCTTTCCGGTGATTGTCGGTATCCACGGCGGTACCTGTCTTCATAAATGGCAAATACAAATGATTTAAGGGTAGAGTCTGCTAATTCCCCCTGCCCAACACCACAAAAAAAGGCCACCACTAACTAACTGACGAATTGATTATTATCCGCCTCTTCTAAAAGTTGCCAAATGTCTTCCGCAGTCTTGGACTGTTTGAGGAATCGACAAAATGTGTCGTCCCGTAACTGCCTGGAAATATTCTCAAGGGCACGAAGATGATCACCCGGGCGATCAGGTGGAGAAATCAGTAAAAAGAATAAGTTTACTTTTTCTCCATCCAGACTTTTGAAATCGACACCGTCAATGCTAACCCCCACGGTGCCGACTAATTTGTCAACGCTGGGGTGTTTGGTGTGGGGAACCGCGACACCACGGCCGATTCCCGTGCTGCCCAATTCTTCTCTTTTGGTGATCGCCTTGATAGTGCTCTCCAGTTCCTCTTCCGCGATGGCCCCAGCTTCCACTAAGGCTGTCGTCATTTCACGAATCACATCTTCTTTACCCACAGCCGACAGATTTGGTCGTATCGCGGAGCTCGTCACGAAGTCAGAAAATTTCATTCCTTCCAATCCTTTTTCGAATTTACGAATCTTAATTTTTCTTTTTTGTATTGTTGTTGTGTTGTATTGTTCAACTGAATAAATCAACCGATATACCTATATCACCACCTTTGTAAAGCTATTCTTTTTTATCTTCCGGATTTTCTGTAACCGTCTCCGAGAAATTGTCCTTTCGTGAGTCCGTTCGATTTTTATGCTGAATCTTTTCCTTGTATTTACGGATTTGACTTTCCATGCGATGCACAACACCGTCGATGGACCCCATCAAGTCCGTCCCCCGGTCATTGGAGACGAAATCGTGCTTGTGTTCCGCGGAAACTCTTAGATCAACCGAGGGCATCTGCGCGTGTTCAAGATCAACCGTCAAATGAATAGAGGTCAAGCGATCAAAGATCCGAGTGATTTTCATCACTTTCGCTTCAATTTTCTGGCGACTCGCCTCACTTAAATGACCATGACGCGTTGATATATCAATTTGCACGCAGTCCCTCCCTCCGCGGTATCGGGGGCATGTCACCCACGCCCCACGCTCCGCCCGTCGTCACAAGGCCTTCATTGTAACTTTCGTTCCGTCCGGCAACAAATCCCGAAAATCGGGGATTCGGGCATTTATCTTCTTGCAAAACCGTGCTTCCATGACATGGCGATACACAGAGAGGCTCCCCCAGCGGGCTCGTCTCAGGCCGTTAACTCCCGCGGCGAAGCAGGCTGCCCCCTTTTCCCACCTGCGATCACGATTTGGATCCCACTCAAATGAATCGGTCGATGGCATACTAGTCGCGTGTTCGATTTGCATTTAGGATCAGGTTAGATTCTCGGCCATCGCCAACGGTCTCAAAATCTGAGAGAGTTATCGTTTCGTACGTTTCGGATCGACACCGCACTATCGACACCGCACTAAAGCAACCATATCGCTCGACCAGTAAATCAAAATGTCCTCCGCACTACCTAACAAGTTACTTCGCAATCATATTGCCGACATTCCTCTCGCCGAACTAGCGGCTCAGGAAAAGACACCGTTTTACGTTTATGACGAAAAAAAAATCGTCGAGCGCATTTCCGATTTAAAGGCGTTCGACGTTGTTCGATATGCACAAAAGGCATGCAGTAATATTGCCATCCTGGATCTATGTCGTCGTCACGGGGCCGTGGTAGACGCGGTGAGCGCCGGAGAGATTCTGCGCGCGGAGGCGGCTGGTTTTTCGTCCACAGGCGATCCTATTCCAATTGTTTACACAGCCGATATTTTTGATAGCTCGTCGCTCGAACTGGTATTAGAAAGGGGCATTCATACCAATTGTGGCTCCCCCCAGATGCTTTCACAAATCGGGGAACAGGCACCCGGCCAAGCTGTGACGCTACGTATCAATCCGGGGTTCGGTCATGGCCATAGCCAGAAGACCAACACAGGGGGATCTCAATCAAAGCATGGAATCTGGCACAGTGAGTTGGCTGACTGTCTGCAGATTGCCAAGAAGTATGATCTCTCCGTAACGGGGCTGCACATGCACATTGGCTCAGGCACGGACCTTGAACACCTTGCCCAAGTTGTGACTGCAATGGAACAGGCGGCAGAGAAAGTGGGGTCAAGTCTTAAAACGATCAGTGCCGGTGGCGGTCTGCCGATACCGTATCAGGCTGAGGAATCGTACGTCGATCTGGACGCCTATTTTCAACTGTGGGATGCCGCCCGCAAAAGACTTGAGGCCCATTTTGGAGGTCCCCTTCGTCTGGAAATCGAACCAGGTCGTTATTTGGTAGCTGAGGCAGGTTTCCTGGTGGCAGAAATTCGTGCGATAAAAAAAATGGATACAAATTGGTTTTATCTGATCGATGCTGGATTTAATGATTTGGCGAGGCCCATTCTATATGGCTCGTACCATCCGATGTCAATTTATCATCGCCGAGCTAGAACCCAATCGACCGCATTGCGCGAGGTGATCGTTGGTGGACCGTTATGTGAGTCGGGTGATATTTTTACGCAGAAAGAGGGTGGTTTTGTTTGCACACGTCCACTCCCCGAGGCCGAAGTGGGCGATTTACTGGTGATTGAGTGCGCCGGTGCTTATGGATCGGTAATGGGATCAAATTACAATTCAAAGCCATTAGCGGCCGAACTTTTAATCCACGATGGTCAGGTCGTTACGATTCGCGACAGACAAACCTTTGCTCAAATGACTGCAGGCGAACACATCCTCTCCTCGAACTGACAACGAAGACACGTTCTGTCTATGTGCCCTGTCCACGACCAGGCAGCCAGAGTGTGTTCAGCTGACTTCTGCTTTCCGGTGCAATCTTTGAGGCCTCTCTCGTTTCTATATGAGAGTCGTAAAAAACGACGTTAACAAAATCGAAATGACGTGGCGCGACAGATTGATTCCATCGGGTAACACGCTGTTGCTCTGTCAAATTCAAATCCACTACCGTTGCATCAAAATCAAGAAAAGAAATTTTGCTTCCGTCCTCATCTATGAATTCTGGGATATGGGGATTGATTCCGTAACTGGCAATTGCCGGTGGTTGTCGATCGTCACTGGGACAATGTTTGATGTGCGACCTTTCGTTCAAACGCAAGACCATGGATTGCGGCCAATTTTTTGGATTGACAATCAACAAAGGATCATTCGGCTTGCGGATCTCAAGCACCAGTTGGACTTGATGCGACTGGCATGTGATCGACCGCGATTCTGCGCGTGAAATTAACAGTGCCGGAAGGACCAAGACTGAAATCAGGCCCAGACAAATGAGGACCACTAAAACTTCAATCGGTGTGATTCGAAAATCACTCACTCAATGATTCTCCTGTCGGTGGAGCGCTTCATGAGCCGCATCGTCGAGCGGACGATTATCAAATCCTTTTTGTCTGGAAAATTCAATCCGCTCTACAAATTTTACGTTGGCACACTCGTCGACCTCGGTCGCTTGGCAAGCGGTATGATCGCGGATAAAAAAACGGACGGGACCTCCTGCAGTAACAGGAAGCGGTTGGTTCCGATTGCGATAAATAAACATTCCCCGTTCGTGGACCTCGATAAGGGGAAGACTAGCGTGAAAGTCGTCGCGATCGCTGTGAAGTGTAATATATTTGGCCTCTGGCAGGACTTCGGCAGCTTCCAGAATCCCACGCAACCAAACCGCGCCACCACTTCTGGATGGATCGACCAGACTGACATCATCGATCTGCCACTGCAAATCAATCGCCTTGAGATCCTCCCAAGTGAAGGCTCGCTTCCCTGCAACCTCTCCGTCAATCTGTAACAGTACGGGTGAACTCATCACAGGATCCTCATCCGTTTCAGGGATTCAATGAATATTCTTTTGAATTGTCATTCAGTGCCTTGATCGATCTCGGTCATCAAGTCGATCATTGTTATTTCCTCGCTCGGAAGAACCATAATTTTACCATCACCGATTCGACCCGTACGAGAAACATCAATCAATTTTCGGATCACCTCCTCGGCGCGTGCATCGTCTACCCAAAGTGTGATTTCAACCTTCGGCAAAAATGCGTGCGAGTACTCAGTATCACCATACTGATCAAGGTAACTCTTTTGTCGTCCGTAGCCTTTCACTTCTCGGATATTGAGTGCCTCAAGCGGTGCGCGGCGCAGCGACTCTAAAATTTTTTCGGCCAGATACGGTTTGACGATGGCGAGAATTTGTTTCACGTTACTGGACGATGGGCCTCTGACCCGCGCCGGGAAACCGATTAACTAAAAAAGTTTTCACCGAAAAGATCAATCGGTGGTCCGGTCTCAATTTCCACATCTCCTTCGATGCGCGTCATACAGGCCAACCGCATTGTCTCCTCATTACCGATGTACGCGAGGCAAGGAAGTGGGTCGGGCATAGGGGTTGGGAGCGGGGTTTTGAACTTCAGCTTCTCCCGCACTGTGAGTGGGTTCGTGTTTTCCATGCCCTGCGTTACGTTGACGCGGCAGGTGCCACACATTCCGAATCCGTGACAATTGAATAGCGCGTTAAGCTTTGCACCGAACCCGTTGAAGCCGTCATAAATATTAACACCCGCTTTTAGAGCAGCCGTGCGTAAATCGGTTCCGACCGGCACCTCAATTTCTTTTTTCTCTTTGGTAAATTTGACAATAGGCATGGGTAAATATCGGAAAATGCAGGGCGCGATGCGTGAAACGGTTCAGTCCCCCTAATCTACCCGATCGCGACGTAAGGGGCCAAGACCGCGTGCGGCGATTAGGCCCGTGTTTCAAGCCATTCACGGGCTCCAAATAACAATGAAACAAGCAGATAGAGGCCGATACAGCAAATCAGGAGCAAACAGACGATAAAAAAGTCGCCCCCAAATGATGCTGGCACCATGGGCATGATTTGGCAAAGTAAAAAATAGCCGCCCCCATACATCATCGCCGCTGCCAGGCTGCTCCGAAGCAGCGTGATAAACAGTCCATTTTTCCAGTGCATCTTTTGTTGTGCCCCGGGTCGATATTCTGCCAAGAGGTGCCAACGAATGTGCGCTTCTCGAGTGAGCAATAGTACGAACAGACCTGCAGCGGCGGCACTGGTGTATGCCAAACCTGTTTCTCCAAGTCGCCACACGCACGCCAAGTCAACCAGTGCGTTGATCACGACGACGATCAGACCTAAGCGAAATGGAGTTTTCGAGTCTTCCGCAGCGTAAAATCCACGGATTATTATCGGCAGCGTACAATAGGCCCAGACCCCGCAACCGTATGCTGCGACCATCCCCGCGGTCCGCTGTGTATCAGTCTCAGTGAATGCTCCGTGTCGGAAAAGCAGACTGGTGAGTGGCTCGGCGAGCAGAATCAAACCTGCGGTGGCCGGAATGGCAAGAAACAGATTTGCACGCATCGCCTGGACCATTTGCTGAACAAATTGTGATTGATCTCCTGCAGTCGCGTGCCGACTGAGTGCGGGAAAGGCAACCAAGCCAATTACCACTCCCAGCAATCCCACCGGAAATTGATAAAGGCGTTCGGCAAAATAAATCGCTGCCACGGTTCCCTCCCGCAGCGGATAATCGATTGTTCCTCCGAGCCAAGCGATCGGTGTTTCGGGGTTCGATGCAGAAAATCCCCAGGCGACCGCTGTATCGATCAGAGTGTTGATCGGCAAAATGGCAAGTCCGACAGCCATCGGTATCAGTTGGCTGGTAATACGATAGATCGTTGAGCGATTGGCAGTCCAATCCCATTGCCATCGCATACCGAAACGCCTGAGCACCGGAATCTGAAACGCAAATTGTAATAATCCACCAAACAACACAGCAATTGCAATCAAATAGGCTTGGGTTGCGGGCGCATCTTTCCACCCGGGTGCGATGACGACCGCCATGAATATCCATGTAAGATTCAAGAGAATCGGGACGAAGGCTGGAGTGCTGAAGTGATTGAATGCATGTAGTGTGGCGGACGCGACCGAAGCCATTGAGATAAACAGCAAGTAGGGTAGCATCACGGCGGAAAGTCCCGCCACCAGACGATATTCCGCCTGCTGCTCGACCCCGATCCAAAGTAAACCACAAAAAATTTCCGCCAGAAGCGTCAAGCTGGCCATGACCACAAAGACGCAGCCTAAAAGCGTGCTGACCAATTGCCAAATAGAAAGCGGATCTTCCTCTCTCCTGGATGCAATCGCCGGTAGTGTGCTTGCCGAAAGGGCTCCCTCCCCGAAGAGTCGGCGAAAAATATTTGGAACGCGAAACGCGACTACAAAGGCGTCCATCACCCCGTTATCTGCAAGGCCAAACAGTGCGGCGGTCGCCACGTCGCGGACCATACCCAGCAGACGACTGATCAGTGTCCAGAAGGCGGTGATTTTAAGGCCGCGGAAAAATGGTGATCGCGCGAATTTCATTTGATTCATCAACGATGCAGAGATTGGCTGATAAATGATCGTTTCTCAACCGTCCCCCGGTGTATTTTAGTGATCTCAAAACGGTGCTGGTCTTGTGAGACTATGGAGGATCGAATACCGTTTAACCGTTCCCGAACGCGTACTCTAACAAATTATGGATCACCCAGATCAGCCCAGGCTACTCAAAGTCTCACTTGGATGTCACGCACATCCGGCTAGTGAAGAGAGATAAATTCTACGTCTTTAAGAGTGAAAAAGTGATGAAAGAACGATCTGCCTATCAGCAAAATATCATCAAAAATTATTACAAAAATCGCGCTGCGATTTCCCATCAACGACTTAGCGAATTGGTGACCGAACTCTATCTTGCAGAGGGAAAAAAACGGGCCGCCGTCTGGAAGCGAATTCGCACCGCCCTGGAAAATCTCGAAGTAAAACCCCAACGCATCGAACACCTGGAACAAAAAGATAGCCCTGAGTTAGTTGCCAAACTAGTAGAAGAGTTGATGGGGAGCGGTTGAACAACATAACAATAATGGAAACAGAATGGGTCTCCATGTTCTCCAGGTCACTTTTTTAGGTCACATAGCCATTGAAGATCGCATAACGAAAGTGAAGTATTAATGCGACAATATCTGGATCTGATGCGACATGTGCTTCGAAATGGATCTGAGAAAAATGATCGCACGGGAACCGGAACCCGAAGCATTTTCGGCTATCAAATGCGATTCGACCTTGCCGAGGGTTTCCCTCTTTGTACTACAAAAAAATTACATCTACGGTCGATCATCTATGAATTACTCTGGTTTCTTCGTGGCGATACGAACGTTGCTTATCTGAACCAACACGGAGTTTCTATTTGGGATGAATGGGCAGATGCGGATGGGGATCTAGGACCCGTTTATGGTCGGCAATGGAGAAGTTGGCCGACTGCAAACGACGAATCGATCGACCAGCTTACGGAACTGATCGAACAGATTCAGAATAATCCCGATTCTCGTCGACTGTTGGTCTCGGCCTGGAATGTAGCGCAGATCCCACAAATGGCACTTGCACCCTGTCACGCACTTTTCCAGTTTTATGTGAGTGACGGGCGTCTGTCATGCCAACTGTATCAGCGTAGCGCAGACATTTTTCTTGGGGTTCCTTTTAATATTGCCTCTTACGCGCTGCTAACACACATGCTGGCCCAAGTCACAAACCTGAAAGCGGGTGAATTTATTCACACCTTTGGCGATGCCCATCTCTATAACAATCATCTACAGGAAGCCGAACTCCAGTTAAGTCGTGAGCCAAGGCCACTCCCGCGATTGAAAATCAATCCGAATATCGAATCATTATTCGATTTTTCCTTTGAAGATTTCGAACTTACCGGCTATGATCCTCACCCGCATATCAAAGCGCCGGTGAGTGTTTGATATTACGTTTGTCTTTCACGTTCAGAGAGAGTTGTCGATGCTATCGATTATCGTCGCCGCTGCAAAAAATGGTGTGATCGGCTGCAACGGGCAATTGCCTTGGCATATCTCAGCCGATTTGCGGCGGTTTCGAAAGCTTACCACCGGGCATTCGATTATTATGGGCCGAAAAACATATGTGTCGATCGGCCGTCCGCTCCCCGAACGACGATCGATTGTCTTAAGTCGCAATAGTGAATTTACGGCTGATGGAGTAGAAGTAGTTGCAGATTTTAACGAGGCATTGAAGCGCACCGAAAAAGAACCAGAAGTTTTTATTATCGGAGGAGGACATCTTTATCAGGAGGCGCTTCCTTTTAGCACACGCATTTATCTCACAGAAATCGGCGAGCAAGTGGAAGGGGATGTCTATTTCCCGCCAATCGATTGGTCCGACTGGCGACTTGAAGAGGAACTACCGGTTGAGGTGGACCAGAAGAGTGGACTGTCGTTCTGCTTTAAAACATTTGCGCGACCGGCCAGTTCGTAGCAGATTTGCTCAGTACGTACAAAATCGTAGGCTGTTAAGCTCGATCAAATGTAAATGCAATCACCTCGTCCAGTTGTTTTTTTTTCGCGGCGAGCATTATCAGGCGATCGAATCCGAGGGCAACCCCGGTGCAGGGAGGTAATCCCGCCTCCATTGCTGCATGTAATTTTCCGCTTCGAGATAACGGCGGACGGCCTTGCAGTTTTCGCTTTGCGTTTGCCTCTGCTGTGCGGCGTGTTAACTCATGGGGATCACACAGCTCGTGGTAACCGTTTGCCAGCTCTATACCCTGATAAAATAATTCGAATCGTTCAGCCACCGGGATCGCTGCCTGACGAATGTTCGCTAAAGCCGCCTGAGAGGCTGGATAATCGTAAAGAATGACCGGCGCACCTATTCCCAAATGGGGCATCACCATCTCCAGAAGCAGAAAGTCTAGCCAATCGTCCACATCATCTCCCAACTGCGAGGGTGCCGCCAATCCGTTGGCGGTTGCGACTTGTGCAAATTCAGCGGCCTCACTCGTGAAAGGATCGAGGCCAGTAAATTTTAAAAATGTCTCCCGGTAGGTGTAACTACTTGCCCGCTCGGTTTTCATCAAGGCCTGGAAAAGGTCTGAGAGAAATTTGATTCCCTCCTGCATCGAATCTCCTACGCGGTACCACTCAAGAATTGTAAATTCCGGATT
>JAYYJN010000220.1:0-8490 GCA_036146215.1 Planctomycetota bacterium | reverse complement strand
GAGGCATATTTTCGATAATCTGCGAGCAGATCTCGAACGGAGAAACCGAGATTTCGGGCTGGTTGCGTTAAGATTTTGTGCTCCGCCAGCGACTCGTAATTTTTCAAGTTGTCAAGTCGGGGGAACATGAGGATAAGCCAGGGCAGTCCTTTTGATGACTCTTTTAGGCGTTTCATTTGGGCCGGAACATCAACAATTCGTTCAAGGTATTTTTGAGGTACGCCAAAGTATTGATAAAGCAATTGATCTATTTTCACTAACAGGTTGTCGAGAAGATAGGACTTATTAAAAAGACCGCCGCTTTGCGCCGTAAAATAATCACCCTCCACGGAACTATAAAGTGAATCATTAATGCATAGTCCAAGAATGGCCATATCGGGTTGATAATGGCTTGCACGCTCAACAAATTGCTCGACTTCTTGCTGCAGTGAATATCCAGACACGCCAAAATTGAGGACTTCGTAGTTGCCCTCCAGTCGGTCGTTCAATAACGCTTCCAATTGTTTGGCAAAGGTATCAGCAAGAACAATCCCATGGCCCCAGATAACTGAATCTCCTAACACAACAATACGTGTTGTGTCTTCAGATTTTTCGCGTGCATACTCCCGATCCCTGAACCCATGAGAGTTGATTTGGACCGCCCCCTTAGAAAATCCCGGTTTGGGCTCATAGAATAGAATCGGATTATCGGACTTCTTGAAAATTTCGTAGTAGTGGACAGAATTAAAATCCATTGCCGTGGCGTCTTGATCAACTAATCCGCTCTGATCTTCTGATACAAGTTGATCCGAGAAAAACGGTATTCCATGCGTGATGCGAAAAATGGCTTCGGAAGGAAAGTACAGGAACGCAACGGCGAATGTGAAAATAAGCAAAGAAAATGCAAGTTTTTTCCACAGTGGCAAAGAGTTTTCTTTCATAGTGCTCTCCACAACACGCAGAGTTTTTGCATTTACCAAGGAACTATCTTGCTCAACCGCTTTGTGTCGTCTTCCTCACGCGTCATACATATCGGTTTTCCAATCATCAGCCAAATGTTCCACTGCAGCTATCTTGGTGTTGCAGTCGGTAGCGAAAGCATAACTGCGACCCCAGAATGGAAGAAAATAAAAAAATCGCATGCTTTTTTCCGGCCCTGATCACTGGCGTGACTCCAATCATTCTAAAATTTTTAAACAAGCTGGGCCACAGCGAACCTGATCAAAAAGTAGGCCCCTATTGCTTTCAGTCTTCCCGAGCCTCGGTGTCCGTATCTAACCGATCTCTTTTAATTTGATTGCAGCGTGAATAGTGCCAAATAAGAGCAGCGGTGATTGAGATGCCAAGAATGCCTGCCAGAGACATGAGCAAATGTCGTGAGGGATGGTTTTGAAGGGGGGCGGGTATGCTACGGGATGATTCCGCCGATACCCAATCGGGCTGTTCTTCGGATGCACCCGTCGTAAGAATTTCCAGAATTCTGGCGGCGGGTCGCCGCCTTGCTTCGTCTGCGGTGTAGTCGGGTGAGTTCGCTACACTCACCCCCTTAATCGTCCCGCTATTGCGTTGAAAAAACGCTTCAAACCTTTCAATCAATTGTTTGTGCCGGGCCTCCTCTTCCGGCGTTTCATTTAACGGATAATGCGGGACCGGGTTGGTGTCGCTATACCATCCCCCAAGGTGATTGGTACCGGCAAAATCAACGTCGACACTCAGATAAAGCTCGGCACCATTGAGAATACGATCAATCGTATCGGGATCGTCCGGATCGACAATGTGCACTTTGACGTTATGGGCATTTTGTAATATGGCCGACATTTCTTCACTGACGGTCTGGAAACTCGGGTGGGAACTGATGCTCTGAATACTTTTGAACGCACCGTTATTTTGCAGAGTCTTGAGTTGCTCAAAAAAAATGGAAGGCAGGCTAGAACTTGATTTCGTGAATGATTCCGATGAGGCATTTGAAGGCAGATTTTGATTTAACTGTTGGTGGATTTTATCGATTTCATCGTCATCGATCGCAGCGTGGCCAACTTCCATGGTGTAAGAGCCATAATCGGGCCAATAATCTTCGCGCGAGGTTTTCATTGCCTCTCGAGGAACGACCAAAACAATCTCAGAAAGATACTCACCCGAAAATTGTTGCACATATAAAAGAGGAAGAATCCAGCCAGCAATACTGATCATGCTGGTCACTTCTGAAATCTCTTCGGGAGTCTTTGCATGTCGGACCAAACGCAGCAGACGGTCACGGTCAATCTGCATCCACTGCATCAACAAAGACATTTCTTGAGACAGGTGACCAAAAGGCGAAGAGAGGTCACGATGTGCGTCCCAATTGACAAGAATGCGTCGTTGTTCACGCGAAAATGTGTTTTTATCAAGTAATTCTTTACGCGCGTGGGCGAAAGTCCAATTGTGGCCCTGCGTGAAATGAATGGTGGCCCCCGTCTGGGTATAGGCCGGTTTTTGATAACGCTGGTTGATTTTTTCATACTCTTGAAAGGTGGGAATGAGTCGAGTCAGATTGCGACCATGCTCTACCACATCGGCATCGTCAGCGTAGGACGAAATCACTGATCGTCCGTCGACAATACGAGGTCCATATACGGGAAGCGTTCCAAATTGGTAAGCCTGCTGTAAATCCCCTTGCCATTCGACGCGGTCTCGCTGAAAACGATCCGCTGCATAAAAGAGAGGTTCCAGACTTTGCTTTACCATAAAGGCCAAAAGCAAGTTGCTTGACGAGCGTGCTTTTTCAAGCGTAATTGAACCGCCACTCTGTAAGATATAGGCTGCCGTGAGCCAATCACTTGTGTTGAGCGCATGAATAAATTGAAAAAAAATCGAATCAGTACGCTCCGTTGCATTATTCCATTTCCGTCGTGAGAGATCCTCAATCAGAGTTTCTCCAATAGTCAACTTCCACGCGTGGGCGTTTCGCGCAATACGATCTCTGCGGAACCGATACAGGGTCATCATAAGGATGGGTGCGTGAGAGCAAGCTAATTTTACACGAGGTCGCAGTAAATGCTGCGTTCTTCTATTGTAGTCTCCCGGTTGAAACTACCGCAATGAACTTTCCCTGAAAGGCGAAACAAGAACTGACGGATCGGCGTCTGGAAAACGATCGGTTGCGAAAATATTTTATTTTGCGTCAGCGGGAGGTCGGTATCCTGCTTTTTCAAACCCAGGCGCCTGAGGTCGGTAGGCGGCATCAAATTTCGGATCGGGACAGCCCAGGACATTTTTGTCCCGGTCGAGCGTTCCAAACAAATCGATGGTTTCTCCCTGTAAAAAACACCCCTGCACGCCATCAGCATCTTTGATATCAAGTTCATAGCGGGGCGCGGTAAGCCAACCACCAGGTTCGTTATTCATCCAAAAAAGACAATCTTGAAAAATACTATCGATTCCCGAGTCATCTACTCCATTCCGATTGCCTGTGAATGTCGAGTTCTTCACGATCACACGGGATGTGGGAAAAACAGTCAGTGTTCCGCCCCCTCGTTTCGGTCGCCAGGGTGGTACCTTGCTGCTTCTCGCATCATGTAAGCTGTTTGATTTGTTGTCGATAAAAAGACAGTTTTCTACCATTGCTGTGCTACCTCGGAGCATGTCAATCCCGGCACCATTAATGGGGCAGCTGTTGTTGCGGAAAATACAATCGCGAAAGCGAACAAATTCGTCCCCGTTCGTTCCTTTGTGTTCAATAGAGACTCCCCCTGCGCACGGACTGGCATAATTATCGTGAATTACACAGCCTTCAATGGTGGGAAAAGATCGCCCGAATATTTTGATTCCGCCGCCATCGGCGTAAAAGAATAATTTATGTTTTTCCAGTCCAGGTATATCCGGCTGGATAGAAAAGTTCGGATCTTCGGAAAAAATCACGTGATTGTTGGCGCCGGTAATCTTGAATCCACGCAGTTTGGTCGTGGGACTAATGCCATCGCCGAAGTAAACGACATGATTCACCACCGCTGGATATCCTTCATCCGATTCTTTTGCCAATTCCGGATTTGCCGCCGTTAGTGTGACATCGCCCTCCGACTCTAGGATGATGCCGTCATGCTGCCGATTAAAAGCAATCAAGGCCTGTCGATGCCGTGTGGGACGATAGGTGCCAGCGTGTACAATCACTCGCTTGCGGCTTGGATCGACAGAGGCCCGATCGAGAGCTGCCTGAATATCTTCACCGGGGTAGACGTGGTAGGCTTGCTGCACCGAAAAAGAAAAAAAATATGTTGCAAAAGCGGCACATCCAAGTAGAAGCAACAAGGCGATTATAAGGCGCCTCGGTAAGCGATTCGTAGAAGGATAACTTGGGTCAGCTTTAGTCATTGAATTACTGTTTTTTTTTCAGCCATCGGGCATAGTCTTCTTGACTTTCCACAATGAGTGTTCCCATGAGGTCGGGATGCGTGTAGCCACACATCTGGTTGCCCGGCATTTCAAAAGTGCCCAGTTGATCAGCTTTGAATTGAAGTGAAAAAGTTAGATCAGGAACAGCAATTTCTTTCTTGCCCGCAATCGGCACTTCGAGCGAGTACAAGTAATCGAGGCTCTTTAGCACAATCTCAATGTCTGCATCTAAAGGCACGTGCAGCACCTGTTGCGCAAGCCGATCATCTTCGGTGTTAAATTCTCCATCCTTCCCGGCGTAGCGACTTCTCCACTTGAAATCATTTCCGGTCATCTCGATTTTGACATCTTGAACCGGTGTAACGGGCTCCGATTCACACCCCCACAGGCCTAAGATGAATGGTATGAGCAGGACAGCACGGCATGCAAATCGATACCGGTTAACCATCGCCATGACCCGCCTTTTACGATTCTTCAGTGATGGTGATCGTTTGATTCGTATCGATCGGCCCCTCGATAACCTGTCTATTTCCTGAAGGCCAGAGAACTTCAATTTTGTTCACTGTGGCATCCTCGCCAAGCCCGAAATAGAGTGGGGCTCGGCTCTGGGAGAGATAACCCGATTGACCGTCATGGAATCGGGTTTGCGATGTTGATGCCGTGTGCAATACGACTTTAGCGCCCAGTCCATCGCGATTCGACGTGGTGCCGATCAGTTGAACACGCAAGAATTGGAGCGGTTTTCTCTCACTTAAGTCACTCACTAGGACCATCGGTTCAGCATTAAACTCATTGGTTACAATATCGAGATCACCATCATTTTCCAGATCGAACATTACAGAAGAGCGTGTGCCCAAGGCAGACCAGACTTCGATGTCACCATCGCGGCCCTCGCAAATTTGATCGAGATAAACCTTAGAGGACCCCAAAAACTCACGGGTATCGGCAGGTATCTTAAAACAGAATCCGGTTGTCCTGCCATCTCGTCGCGGTTCGACTCCCACAACAAATTCGCTGTCCAGAAATTGCTTCCCGCGGTCGTTCAAAAGGAGCGAATTCACTCCATAGCGAAATGGATAGTTCATGCTAGAGGCGACAAAAGCATCTTCAAAACCGTCAGCGTTCAAGTCACCGATGCTCAATCCCCATGGCCAATAGTTTTCAGCATTCACTTGATCCGATACTTCGGCAAAGGTTCCATCTTCTTTTTTGCGATAAAGTGCATTTCCATAGATGCTTGCACCGGCAGTTTGAAGAAAAGAGTCAGGATACCGCATGTTCGATTTCAGCTTTTCTTTTTCGGGCGGCACATTTTCACTCATATCAGAATGCATGTCGGTTACATAAACATCCGGCCTTCCGTCGTTTTCAAAGTCAAATACTTTAATGCCCATTGATCCAAAGGGCGTTTTCGGGAAAACATCGCGACTTTTACGGAGAAACATGATCCCGCCAACGTTTTCATAGTATTCGTCGTTGCCTTGCATGTTCGTCACATACAAATCGGGCCAAAGATCTCCGTTGCCATCTATGCTTGTAGCCGCACCGGACCAACTTTTATCCTCGAGACCCACCTTTTTTGATACATCCTCAAAAACATTTCCCCCCATGTTCTTATAAAGAATGCTTTTTTCCGCCCGTTCCGGTTTGAGGTGTCCAGAGAAAGCATCCTCAAAAGCGACATGGTAAGGGTATTCAACACTGTTGATGGTGGTGGTTCCTGTTTTTTCATCCAACGTGTATTGGCCAACGTTCGAAAGAAAGAGGTCCAACAACCCGTCTCGGTCAAAATCAAAAAAGAGCGCACCTGAAGAATGTCCCTGATAACCGAGTCCTGCTTTGTCGGTGATATCCCTGAATTGTCCTGTACCGTCATTTTCGAAAAGCTTATTTCCTTCACGCACGGAAGTAACGAATAAATCGGCATCGCCATCGTTATCGATATCGGCAAAGGAGGCGCTCACGGAAACTCGATCATCAAGTCCCGTTTTAGACCCGGGCGTGATATCTTCAAACTTTCCATTGCCCGTATTCCGATACAACCCATTCGTGCCAATTTGGCTTAACAAGTACAGGTCAAGAAGTCCATCGTTATCAATATCAGCCACAGCAACACCATTCCCGTGGTCGTAGTGTGCAGACTTGTATTCGCGTGTTGCGCAGTCCACCGGATAGTGTCGAAAATTTATGCCACTTTCAGGCTGACGATCGATGTATTGAAAGTCGTGAAAAATGGGCCAATTCTTTGACCCGTCGATTTGCTTTTTTTTTCGCGGTTCCATCCATTCATAAAAATCGATTTCTTTTTTCGAAAGTTCATCTACCTGCATCCCTTTGGAATCTACCGCAACACGAACAAAATGAGTTTTTTCAGCATCGTTCCCATCGGTGGAATTGTTTGGGACGACCAAGTTCTGTGACTCAGCAGATTCTTGGTCTTGGTTTGGTGTGTTCGACTGGTTGCAACCTGTTTGCAGTATCAAACCGGTTATTATGCAACAGGCAATCGATACCTGGAAAACGGAAAGGGCAACGGTTTGTGAAACGCGTGCGTCGTTTCGGGAGTAAATCGCCGAATGCGATAATTTTTTAGTTTGGTTGATCATCATGATCGGTTTCCTATGCGGGATCTTTAGCAGACGCTTTCAGTCGAATGCGCTCAAGATACAATTTGGCTCGTGAGAAATCGGGTTGAAGTTCTAGGGCACGATTAAATTGAGTGGTTGCTTCTTTCCACTTTTTCTGCATTGCGAGCGAAACTCCTAAGTTGTAAACGTTATTTACATCTTTGGGTCGCGCCGCAGCGACTTTCTGGAATTCAATTTCAGCTTGTTTCCAATTTTTTTCCCTGGCAAATAACCGCCCTAAATTTTCACGTGCGGTAATTAACGATGGTTGAAGTCTGAGCGCTTCTTCGTATTCGGTTCGAGCGCGATTGGTTTGGCCTATTTTTTGTAAGCAGATACCCAGGTTGAAGTGGGCGGCTGGTGCGACCGTTTCTTGTCCGAGAGATTGTTCAAATGCATCAATCGCTTCCTGCCATTTTTTTTGTCGCGCCAGCAACAGTCCTCGTTCGAAGTAAACGTTACCCAGCGTGGCCTTTTTTTCAGCAGAGTCCGGAAGTATTTTGGCTAGTTCCTCGTATTGAATCGATGCAGCATGAGACCATCCTTGCTCTTCAAGATGATTGGCAAGGCGAGTTCGAGCAAATTGGTCCCCCTTCGTCAGAGCCTTCTCAAGCACTTCATTTTGGATAATAGTCCCCGACAGGTTTGCCGAGCGACGAAATCTTTCCCAGGCTGGGAGCGAGGAGTGATCTTTATCAGCGATGAGGGTTTCAACGGACACGGGGCCCTTATAGATGGCAACCAGTTTTCCCGTGGCATCAACAAGAAAACTGGTGGGAACCGGAAGTAATCCGCCGGTGGCCGTCATCACATTATGAATCGTGCTCAGCGCACCGCCCACATTATTTTTTGCTTCACCATAGGAGAAAGGAAATCCCATATTGTTGAGAATTTCGATCGGGCGATTATTTAATGTCCCATCGTCGGTAACCTCGTCAAGACAAAGGGCCAGTACGTTGATATTCGCATCGCGTAGTTCTTGGGCATGATCGGTAAATTCTTTCAACTCTTTGAGGCATGGGATACAGGTTGTTGACCAGCAATTGATCAACAGCATCCCGTCCCCTTTTTCGTCCAAGAGTTGTTTCGTGAACCCGGATGCGTCGCGGTAGGGTAGATTGGGCATCGGCACGTTTGCCACCAGCGGCACTCGAAAGCGATCTGCCGGTTCAGGAAGCGTAGGTGATGATGCAGGTAGCTTGGGGGTTGAAACTCGCGGAGGCACCAAAGCAACGGTGCCATCCTGATGGATTTCGTAGCGCTGATTCACCGCGAAATCACTGTATTCTTCAGTCTCTCCTCCGGGCCAGCGAACAGTCACTTTGGATATTTTATCTGCATCGCCCAATCCGAAATGGAGCCAGCGACTGGATTGTGAAAGAAACCCCTGGCCGATGTGAACAGTTTTGATAAGTCGATCTGCTGGCGTTTTAGTTTTGTCTTCTTTTTTCGATTGCTTATTTGCGGCTTCGGATTCTAAAAAGACTTCGACCCGTGCGCCCACGGCATCACGGGC
>JAYYJN010000219.1:0-2906 GCA_036146215.1 Planctomycetota bacterium | reverse complement strand
AATTTTTTTTGCGCAATCGACTTTTGCGACATTTTGCAGTCGCCTGCGCGATCATTACCTTATGCGGTCATCCGCTCAAAGCGCGTGCTTTGTTTGCAGAACAATTTTATCCGCCGCAACCCAGGACGACCTCCACACCGATTGCCACACCGAGGGTCATCGACCTTTGCGTTCCAACGGGAACAAGAATAGAGGGACGTCTCGTGACGCCGCGTGGCACTGCTGTAAGCGGTGCGAACGTTGCGATTCAACGCGGATCTGAATCCGTTTTTGACGTGTTGACCGACTCGCAAGGGCAATTTTCGCTACCCGCGTTCGACCCGGGAGTATATATTCTCACTGATGGTACCTGGATTCAGCCGATTCGCGTTTGGGCCGAGGGAACCGCTCCCCCGGTGGCAAAAACCGAAATGCTTGTCGTAGCCCGAGAGCCGATCGTTGCTGGGCAAGTTTCGCCACTTCGCTACTGGATGGCAAATCCAAACGTCATGCTCGCTACCGCCGCCATTGCAATCGCGGTGCCGGTCTTAATCTATCGGCCTGCATCAGACTGATTCGATTCTCAAACCAAATCGCGAATGAGCAACTCAGCTCAAAGGTTTGAGAATGATGACCCCCAGGGGCGGAATCGTCAATTCCAGCGAACATGGTCTCCCGTGTAGCGGATCGTCGGTCGCGAGGACCCCGGTTCCATTCCCGACATCGCTTCCCCCGTAATAGGTGGAATCACTGTTAAAAATTTCATTGTATTTTGCGAGTATCGGCACTCCGATCCGATAATGATTCCGCACAACCGGCGTGAAGTTACAGCAAATGACCAGAAAATCGTCCGGATCTCGCCCACGGCGAAGATAACAGATCGTGCTGTTTTCATAGTCATTGCAGTCAATCCATTCGAATCCCTCAGGCTCGAAATCCACCTCATAAAGTGCCGGCTCACTTCGGTAAATCCGATTTAGATCAGCAACACAAGCCTGCACCCCTTTATGGCTGTCCCACTGCAGCAAATCCCACTGTAGATCGTCATCATGATTCCATTCATTCCACTGGCCGAAATCGCTGCCCATAAAAAGAAGGTTTTTTCCAGGATGCGTCCACATGTAGGCATACAGCAATCTTAAATTCGCAAATTTCTGCCAAAGATCGCCTGGCATTTGATCAAGCAGTGAGCCCTTACCGTGCACAACCTCGTCATGCGAGAGAGGCAAACAGAAGTTTTCGGTAAATGCGTAGATCAGGCTGAAGGTCAATTCATCATGATGATACTTACGATGGATCGGTTCATGGCGCATGTACCGGAGCGTGTCATTCATCCAGCCCATGTTCCATTTCATACTGAATCCGAGGCCCCCGAGATACGTGGGCCGGGAAACACCACCCCATGCCGTCGACTCTTCAGCAATTGTTAAAACGCCAGGATACTCAAGATGCACCTTTTCATTGAATTCCTTGAGCAGCGAGACCGCTCCCAGATTTTCGCGACCTCCGAATTGGTTCGGGATCCATTCGCCCTCTTTGCGGCTGTAATCGAGATAAAGCATTGAAGCAACCGCATCGACGCGGAGACCATCAATGTGATATTTGTCGAGCCAAAAAAGTGCGTTCGCCAGAAGGAAATTCCGCACTTCGTTGCGATCATAATTAAATACCATCGTACCCCAGTCGGGATGCTCACCTTGCCGAGGATCGGCATGCTCGTAGAGCGCGGTGCCATCAAATTGTCGGAGCCCGTGCGCGTCGCGGGGGAAATGAGCTGGAACCCAGTCAAGAATGACGCCGAGTCCATGCTGATGACAATAATCGATGAAATACATTAAATCCTGAGGCGTACCATACCGGCTGGTGGCGGCGAAATAACCTACCGTTTGGTACCCCCAACTGCCGGTAAACGGGTGCTCGCTTACCGGAAGCAATTGCAAGTGGGTATATCCCATGCGAGAACAGTATTCGACCAGTCGATGCGCTAAGTCTCGGTAGGAAAACCACCCGTTCTCGTGCTCCGCGTTTCGCTGCCAACTTCCGAGATGAACTTCGTAAATCGAGATTGGCGCGTTCAATCCATTGCTTTGCCCGCGCGACTGCAACCAGTTGGAATCATTCCATACATATTCATCTAGATCCGAGACAATAGATGCGGTCTTTGGCGGAACTTCTGCTGCAAATCCGAACGGATCTGATTTTTCGAGGATTTGGCCATCACAATCGAGGCGATACTTATACGCATCCCCCGCGGATGCCCCGGGAACGAATAACTCCCAGATACCACTCGGAATCAGTTTTCGCATCTCATGCGCGGAACCATTCCACTCATTGAAATCACCGACCACCTGAACCGAGTCTGCATTCGGTGCCCAAACGCCAAAATGGACTCCGGCAATATCATTGGATGTGTCGAGATGGGCACCCAATAATTGATAGATTCCCCAATGAGTCCCCTCACCCAAAAGGTGACAGTCGTAATCGCTAAAACGCGTGGTATTAGAAATTTGTGATTTTGACATCTCGACTTCTATGCCTTTTGACACAACTCGATTTGAAAACCGACGTGAAATGCGCTCATCATAATGCGATATGCAAGCAAAACCTATAATAAATTGCTTACGACATTATCGCGACTCAATGCGTCATTTATCCCGCTGCGATGAATCGAAATACGCAAACCCTGCTGTTATTTAGCAGGGCGTCACGGAAGTATACCCCGCAAAGTGTCGCGATGAAAACGCGGAGGGACCGGCAAGATGGTCCGTTGGTCGATCGACACGCCATGAATCTACACAATGTGACGGTGAGGAAATCTGTTCGGGCATTGCAAGTCGATGCACCCGAAGCGGCGGGTGATGCCCCACTTCCCGGGTCGATTCGTTTCCACACGGTCTCCACTCGATCGAGCGAAGGCTATGGTATTG
>JAYYJN010000218.1:0-10746 GCA_036146215.1 Planctomycetota bacterium | reverse complement strand
GTTGCTTGATCAGTCGCCAGAAAATCCAGTGAAGGAAAAACAGGCCGATGATCAGGACAGTCACCCCGATCGAGTGCATGGCAAAAAGGAATCCGAACGCGACAAATTCGCCGGCGAAGAACGGAATGCAAAAGAGGGTGGCCCAGACGGCGCTAAAGTATGATCCGATCGTCTTTGCCGTGCCACTCCGTAGAGTGCGAGCCGTCCGCCAGGCACGCAATGCTTTTTTACCCAACGCATAACAAGCAAAAGTCCACATTGTGAGCCAAATTGCCAGCATCGGGGCGAGGGCCTGATCCGCATCGCCGCTGAACCAGACGCCGCCAAGCACCAACGGCGTAAAGAGCCACCCGGGCACCAACCATTTGATATGTTTAAAGAAAAGTTTACCGTCAAATTCATCAGAAAGTTTTGTGGAAAGTGCCTCAATCGCACTTTTTACTTTTTTATAATTCGCCTGTTTCAGGACGATCGAATCGGCCGAGAGCAACTCGCCGTAAATGGCTTTCTCCCCGCTTGATAACTGTTGTTTTCCATTTGACGCCCCGTTCGTGCGGCACAGCGTGTACTCATTTTCGTGCTCCTCAATTGTGATCCATCCCTTGCATGCCAGATTCAAAATGGCAGCCGTAAAACAGGTTCGATCGTAGCCCATTTTCCAAAGATAGCGGGTGCAGGCGGGCGAGAGATTCTCGGGCGGATCATACAGGGGAACAATCGCTCTGCTTGGCGGATCTCGTCCCACCAAAAACCAAGCCACCAGATAGTATCCGAGCAGGAGCACGAAACCACCTGCCGCAATGCCCAGCGATACATTGGACTCCAGGTAAAGCTTCTGAAGCTCCGCATCTGTCGGTTCTTTAACGAATCCCTTGGGAAAGCTGACCACGATGGTTAAGCCTTCGTGGGGGCTTAGCGGCCCTGTTGTTTCAAACTCAATCAGCTTTCGCTCAGTGTTGATCGACGCACGTGCGTTGTCTGCCTTTGCACCTTGCGCTCCGGTATAGGAATCGGTTTCGACTTTGCTCAGAGGCACCGCCGCAGGAAGTTGCACGGTGGCCATTACGCGCTCAATGGGAAAGATCCATCCGTTGCCCGTTACATTCCAGTACAGCTCGTCGTGATTGTCAAAGTAACCGAGTTGGAAGTTGGTTTCGTAGCGAATTTCATAGGTATATTCTCCCTGCTTGAGCCGCACGTTTTTGCGGCCGATGTAAACGCGAACCCCATTATCTTGTTCCTCGGTGTGGTAGGGTTCAGGCTTTCCATCGCGTTTGACCGAGATGATCTTAAAAGGTACCTCGAATTGCAGAAATGCATTCTTCTGGTAGCGGGTGGGAAAGTTGCGATAGATGCCCCGCTTTATTTTATTGCCAGCGGCGGTCACTCGGATCGTTTCGGTTACCAGCAGCGAACCGTCTTGGTTGACAATGATCTCACTGCGGTATTCGTTTATTTTTTCATCGGTCGCGAGTGCGACTGTGTAGATACTGAAAAATAGTGGGAATACGGCAAGGGTTCGAATTACGCAAGAATATTTCAGCCTTTTAAGACTCTCCATCCATTTCGACACGCGGAACCTCACTTTCTGCGGAGGTGGCAAGTTGAAAAAACTCAGCCGCCTGGAAGGCGAACAGTTTCGCAACAACCAATGAAGGAAATGACTGGACCCGAATGTTGTAGTCGCGAACCGTGGCGTTGTAATATCGCCGCGCTTTCTGAATCGTATCCTCAATCTCAGCAAGCTGGTTTTGCAGATCCAGAAAAGATTGACTCGCTTTCAGGTCAGGATAATTTTCAGCGACAGCGAAGAGATGTCTGAGCGATGAGGAGAGTTCATTCTCGCGCTGGGCCGTTTCCTTGAGGGGTGCATTCTCCGCCAATTTGCTTCGCAAGCGAGTCACATCCTGGAGCACCCCGCGCTCGAAATTGGCATATCCCTCCACGGTCTTGACCAGATTGGGGATCAGGTTGTGTCTGCGTTTGAGTTGTACATCAATTCCGCTGTACCCCTCCGAGACCATTAAGCGGCCTTTAACCAACCGGTTGTAGAGGACGATCAACACAATCAGTATCACGGCGAGCAAGCCGAGAATAATCAGCAGAGTGGTGCTCACGATTTGCCCCGGTCGTTGATGCTGCCAGTCCGTTCAGTTTCGCTTCATCTGCCCTGTTGTACTTTCCGGCCAATCTCTTTTCAATGACCGAGAACACATTGTGACGATGAATCACATTTCCGAATTTATTTTTTCGGCTCAGGTGGCAATTTAAGATCATCTTCGGTGACCGCCACCGGCGCACCGCCCAATGGTAACTGCACATGTGCAGCCCATAAAATGGCATTGACGATCATTCGCCGGAACGCTTCGATTTTGAAATTGCGGTGAAAATGCCCCAGCGTCGTACCGAATGAACGGCCCCCCTTCGAAATGGGTCGCTCAAAAGCCCAGGCCACCGGCACTTTTTTTCCGTCCACCTCGACTTGCAGCAATGTTTCACTGCCCGGTGCCACTTGGGTGTTGAGATAAAATTCATCGTTCAGTTCATATTCCTCCCAACCGTTGCATACCGGGTGTTCGGGATTCAATTGTCGCAACTCGGAGTCATCAATTTTGAGTCCGACAAAATGGAGCCACATTCCACCCAGGGTGTTCATCCACTTTTCGCCCAATCGCTCTTCATTTTCTTTTTTCAGACCGGTCGCCCAATGGATACATACCAGGCCTACCCCCTGCTTCATTAAACGGTCCACCTCGCCAGCCTCAGCCCCATCAAGCAGAATCTCGCCCCCAGGACTTGAATAGAGAACCAACGCGTCGATCCCTTCGAGCATCGCTTTCTTCTTGGGCCAACCGTCAGAGACGATCGCATTCACACCCGGTGTTTGCATTAGGCACTTCGCCAGCATGTGACAGGTGGGCAGATACATGTGGGTACCCCACGCATGATCCAGTTCATGGCCGATCAGTAAGATCTTTTTTTCCCCCCCCGGTTCGGTGGCCAACGCAGTTGTTGGGGCAATTGTTGGAAAAGTTACCGCACAGAGCAGTACCAGAAGCAGGCACAGGTGGGTCGATCTGCAAAAGCTCAGCATCTGCCGGGTTCCTAATTTTTCGAGGCGTTCTCAGTCGTTTCCCGTTGAAAGGCGGCATGCGAGGCGTCACCACCCGCCTCAATATACGCAACCAAGTCCATGATATCGTCCAGCGTGAATGTGGAAAGCAGGCCCGAAGGCATGAGTGAAATTTCCGTCTGCTCAATCGATTCCACGGCATCACGAGGAATAAATACGGCTGCTTCCGGTTGTTCCGGATTATTTGCCACGCGAAATCCCTGCGTCTCATTCTCGATTACAATCCCACTCACCTGCTTTCCATCGTCCGTGCCCAGGATCACAACCCGATAGCGATCGGCAATATCGCGTGATGGTTGCAGAATCGATTGCAGCAGTTGCACACGGGGTTCGGGACCCCTTTTGGAAAACGCGTCGGCGATATGTGTGAGCTCTGGCCCCAGAACCCCACCCTCCTTTTTTATCTTGTGGCATGCCGCACACTGCCCCACACGAAAAAGGTTTTCACCGTTCTCAAATGAACGATTCCGATCGGCCAGGTGCAACTTTTCTCGGAGCTCATCCAGTTGCCAATCGCGTACAAAAGGACGCGATTGAAGCTTACGATTTTCGGCCAGGACTGCCTCCGCATTTGCTTGCCGTTTTTTTCGATCTCGGATCTCTTGCTCCGAATCGTGAAAGATCAGCCAGTTGAGTCCCATTGTCTTCTGAGGACCCGGTGCATCAGAACGAGCAATGAGATAAAGATCAACCAGTCGTCCGGGATCGGCCAGCTTGCGTTTGTAATAGCCGTAGCCACCCTCTGGTTTTAATACGACATCGGCCACCAAATCGCCATCGGGCGCATCGGCGCGAAGTTCAAATCGCCCGCCCGCAGGGCTGAGTGCTGCTGCGCGAAAAGTGATCGCCTCGATGCCTTTAAGCAGCACGTCCCGAAAACTCACATAATCGCCATCAGCAAAATGCCCCACGATCGTGTGCTCACCTTCATATTCGTCAATCAACTCCACTCCACGGCGGGTGTCGAAAAAGGCAGCTTTTTTGGTTCGCGCATGAAGAATGTGGGTGGCTTTCCCCGTGATATTCGGCGCACCTTCCGCGCCTCGGTCGGTGTAGGAGGCAGTGATTTCATAGACTCCCGCATTGCCCCGGCCATCGGGATGGGTCCGCGCACGAAACGCACCACTGGTACCGGCCATCGGACGATGTGCCGTCTCTGCGGCTAGCGAAAGAATCCAATCGACCATTTGCCGCGTTTCTTCTAATGTGTGCTGAGGATGGGGAGGCATCGGCTTTTGTCCCCAGACCCCCAATCCGCCGGTAATAATTTTTTGCGCCAGACGCTGCCGCGCTTGCGGATCGTCTCGGTAACGGGCGGCCACGACATCGTAGGGTGGACCCGCCGAAGCGGTGCCTGTCATATGGCAGGCGAAGCAGGTCGTCTGCCGCATCAGCGCCAGTCCCGGTTCGGCCATTGCTTCATCATTGGTCATCGGCTGCCCCCGCGCATCGGTATGCGTCGAGGAGCGTCGCTGTTGATATTTTGCGCGCACCACCACCCGCGCATCCTCGATCTCTCCGGCAGCGCTATCTCCATCCTCGGCATCGATGACCCGAGTGCGATATGCAAGCGGTTCTTCCCAAGTGAAAAAGCTACCCATCGCCGGCTCCAGAATAGTGACTTGCGGCTCTGCATTGCCGACTCGTATTTCGGTTTCCATCTGCGCATCAGCCCCCGAAGGATCGTGGACCAAGAGACTGACCCGATAGGTTCCTGCCCGATCAAAGGTATGGGTGAACCGAGCCTGCGTAGAGAGAATTTGTTTTTCTTCAGCGGATGGTCCGCCGGAGGAGATGCTCCAACGGTACCTCAGAGGATCCCCATCTTTATCAAACGAATGATGTCCGTCGAATGTCACCTCTAGCGGTTCTTTGCCAGCGACAACGTTTGTTTCAAGCTTTGCCTCAGGCGGTCGATTTCCACGCGGATAGCTGATTTGCACAATTTGCGCATCGTGGTTGTCGCCCCATTTGTCGCCGTACTCAATGAGATAGAGTGTGCCGTCGGAGTGAAATTTCAAGTCGATCGGTTTGCGGAAAATCATTTGAGAAAGAAAGGGTTCAATTTTTTCTATCTCACCCGCTTCACTGATCGTAACGGCCTTGATCCAGTTGCGAGTCCAGTCATAGATGAATAACTTTCCATCAAGCGCAGCGGGTAGTTTTGCTTCGCTTTGCAGCGCCGGATCGAAATGATAAACGGGCCCTGCCATCGCCGATCGGCCTCCGCTGCCGAGTTCTGGAAATTTGCTCGACTCGGTCGTCGGGTACCAGATCCAAGCAGGCTCTGCGGGTGGCAGCTCACGTGAACCGGTGTTATTCTTCGAGTCATTGATCCGCCTCTCAAGATCAAACCATGGTCCGCCGGTCCCGGTGGCAAAATCCCATCGGCGATATGCCTCGTTTGGACCGACAAACATCGGCCAGCCGAAATTACCTGCGTGCTTCGCTTGGTTCACCTCATCGTATCCATTCGGTCCGGCATCTAATTCGACACGGATATTCGGACCGACATCACCCCAGTAGAGCCAACCGGTTTCTGGATCAACCGAAATGCGAAATGCATTGCGGACCCCCATCGCATAGATTTCTGCCCGACCATCGACACCATCGGCAAACAGATTTCCCGCTGGAATCGTATAGCTGCCATCATCTTCCGGATGGATCCGCAATACTTTACCGCGCAGATCCCGGGTGTTTCCCGAACTTCGCAGTGCATCTACCTTTTCATATCCTGCGCGCTGATCGAGCGGAGGTTGCGGAATCGGATTGCAATTGTCTCCGGTGCCGATGTAGAGATTTCGCTCGGCATCCCACGCCATGCCACCGCCCATATGCGTGGCGCCTTCTGGATCAATCGGATATTCCAGCAGCATCGTCTCGCTGCTCGTTTCCAACGCGCCGTCACGGATTTTAAACCGCGAGAGTCGCAGGTGGTCTTTTTTATCCTGCGGACAAAAGAACAGAAAAATTCTGCCATTCGAGATAAAATCGGGGTCCAATTTCATGCCCATCAGACCCACCTCACCAAACTGTACGCTCGGTGCGCGACCGATCTTTTCCACCTTGCCCGAACTCGCATCATACCTTTTGATCAATCCGCCACGTTCGATAAACAGAAACGATCCGTCGGGAAGTAACTCGAGTTGCATCGGATCGAATGCCCGAGGGACTAAAATCCGTTTTTCGAAGCGGTCTGGATCAACCTGTTCGGAGGCAGACGCAAGCGCTGTTACACCAGGCAAAGCAAGCCAACCGGTTATCAGCGCGAGCAGCAAGCGGGTGGGATGGAACATGGCGGCGGCTTTTCGATGGCAAGCGAGCGTGAGCGATATCTATCTTTTCTATTGTAAGTGAGGATGCCAGAAGCGCACAGTCTAAAGACCAGCCATAAGGAACTTACCGCAGCAGACTTACCATTTGAAAAATGGCCAGGCAATCAACCATTCGCTCAGGAAAAGCGGATCGCTTTAAACGCCTCAGTCTGGGAGGTAAGCGCGGTTTCGACCGGTAGTCGTTCCATGGAAGAGGCTCCGTAAAACCCATCCACCTTGTTTGTGCGTTGCAGCACATATTCGGCATCCTCCGGCATGGCGATCGGGCCACCATGGCAGAGCACGATCACATCATCGCGGACTCCGTGGGCTGCATCACTGATCGCCTGAACATCACGCACCGAATCATCAAGGTTACGGCCTGATTCAGCGCCGATCGATCCTTTGGTTGTTAGACCCATGTGGGCGACAATCACATCTGCACCGGCAGCGGCCATCTTCTCCGCCTCGTCTGTATTGAACGCATAGGGCGTAGTGAGCAGATCCTTTTGTCGGGCTAAACGAACCAGTTCCACTTCCTTGTCATAGCCCATCCCGGTCTCTTCCAGATTCGCGCGGAACTGACCGTCGATCAAACCGACGGTCGGGAAATTTTGAATTCCTGAAAAGCCTACCTGTTTCACCTCATCGAGAAATTTATCCATGATCCGGAAGGGATCCGAGGCACAGACACCAGCCAAGACCGGGGTGTCCTGCACCACCGTGAGCACTTCGCCGGCCATTTCAATCACAATGCCATTGGCATCCCCGTACGGCATCAACCCAGCAAGTGACCCCCGCCCCGCCATCCGAAAACGCCCTGAGTTGTAAATGATAATCAGATCAATCCCGCCCGCTTCTTCGAATTTTGCACTGATCCCGGTACCCGCTCCGCCACCGACAATCGGAATTTTGTTTTCGATCCGTTCGCGGAGACGCTTCAGAGACTCTTCTCGACTGATGATCATTCTCGGTTCCTTAAAAAAATGTAAGTCAAAGGCAGGGTTCTGCTCATTTGCGCGCAGCCGATTCGGCAACCAGTTCGAGCATCCGCTCGACCGCACGCGCGGAAAAAACTTTGTCGTTGATGTTCGCGTCCACCTCTTCCACTGCAATCGAGGGATTTAAGTTTTCTTTCAGCGCAGTGAAAAGCGCTGCGTCGGCTTCGCGATCACAGAATCGCTCTCCCTCGCCATCGAGAATCGAGACGCCGCGGAGCGGCAAGAGAAAAGCAACCGGACCGGTCGCCGCATTGGCTTTCTCGGCGAAAATTTTTCCCATTGCTGCATTCTCTTCGACCGTTGTACGCATCAGCGTGATTGCCGGATTCCATTCATAAAGGTTGCGACCACTTTTGTATTTTTCGGGCATCGTCTCGACCGGACCAAAGTTGGCCATATCGACGCAACCGGGAACAATCAGGTGAGGCACACCCTGCCGACCCGGGGCGGACAAACGATCGGGACCGGCCGAGAGGGTTCCGCCACAGATCTCGTCGGCCCACTCGGTGGTCGTGATATCCAGCACCGCATCAACCAATCCCTCATCCACCAGGGCTTCCATGGTTTGCCCGCCCGTGCCGGTGGCATGAAAAACAAGCACTTCATACCCTTGGGCATCGAGCGTTTCTCGACAATCGTCTACGCACTCGGTCGTATTGCCGAACATGCTGGCAACGATAATCGGCCGCTCATCGATCGCTTCAGGCAGCGTTGCCCGCACCATGCCGCAAACTGCCCCGGCCGCACGGGTGAAGATAACCTGAGAGATGCGATTCACCCCAGCCACATCGGTGATCGAGGGAAAGAGAACCACGTCTTTTGCACCGACAAAAGCACTGGTTTGTCCGCTGGCCACGGTGGAGACACACACTTTCGGCACGCCAATCGGCAAGGCCCGCATGCCAGCGGTGACCACGCTGCTTCCGCCCGATCCACCGAGCCCCATCACACCTGCAAACCGGCCTTCGGTGAAAAGTGCAGGCACAAGTTTGGCAACGCCATCGGCCATCACCCGCATCGCCTCGCCCCGATCTTTTTTTTCCTGCAAATGATTCAAGGTGCTCCCTCCCGCCTGGGCAACCTGATCTGCCTCGACATCCACCGGAAAAAGGTCAGTCGTCCCCAAGACGCCCGTATTCAGGGTGAGCACTTCGAGACCGTTTGCCAGAATCTGCGCGCGGACGAACGCATATTCAGGACCTTTTGTGTCGAACGCACCCACTAGGAGAACGGTCTGTGACATCGTCGCCTTGCTCCTGGGAATTCAAACGGTGTGTCTACGTGACAGAGCGTCGAATGTAACGCCTGGGACAGCGGTTTTCAATGAACGAAAACACGGATTGTGTCGTCCTGATTCAATTGCTTGAGGTGTCAGGCGACGATCGGGTTGATCACATGACCGTGGACATCGGTTAGACGACGATTGAGGCCGTTGTGATAGTAGGTGAGCTTTTCATGGTCGAGCCCGAGCAGGTGCAGCACGGTGGCATAGAAGTCCCACACGGTCGCGGGGTCAACTTCGCTGCGTCGTCCGAAGGCATCTGTCGCGCCGTGACTGGTGCCTCCCCGAATCCCTGCCCCGAGCATCCAGCACGTGAAACCATCAGGATTGTGATCACGTCCGGTTGTTCCCGCCTGATGCGTCGGCATCCGACCGAATTCCGTGGTCCACAAAACGAGCGTATCGTCGAGCATTCCGCGCTGTGCAAGGTCGGTAATCAGGGCAGCGGTCGGTTGATCAAAAATCGGACAATGCCGCTCATAATCGAGCTTCAGTGTTTTATGCGCATCCCAATTCAACAAGCCATCGACTCCTGAGGCCCGTGAAGCGCAATAAAGATTCACGTAGCGGACACCCCGTTCAAGCAATCGTCTGGCAAGCATGCAATTCCGACCATACGCGGCAAGCAGCGGATTAGCATGGTCGGTGCCATACAGCGAGTGCGCGCTCTGTGATTCAGTTGCCAGATCAACCACTTCCGGCGCCGACAGTTGCATCCGAGCGGCCATCGTATAGGCGGCCATCCGCGCGGCCAGTTCAGAGTTGTCTTCCCGACTCGCCGCGTGGCGGGCGTTGAGCAATCGTCGGAAGTCGCCTGACGCCTTTTCGGTTTGCAGTGGAACCTTTTCGGGCCGCGCGAGATTGCGGATTGGTCGATGGGCACTGAGTGTGATCCCTTGATGTTCTGCTGGCAAAAACCCACCTGCCCAATTTGCCTTCCCATTCGGCGGCTCTCCACGAATATCGGGAATGGCCACATAGGTTGGCAGGTTTTGGTTCTCACTTCCCAGTGCATAGCTCAGCCAGGCTCCGGTGGCGGGAAAGCCTTCCGCCGCATGTCCGGTATTCATAAAGATGCAACCTGGCCCGTGCGTGTTACTTTTTGAACTGAGCGAATGCACAAATGCGATGCGATCAACATGCTGCTGCATATGGGGCAACATGCTGGAGATTTTTTTGCCTGACTCCCCTGCCGCAATGAATGGCCAGGGACTTTGCATTAAGTTGCCGTTCTTCCCCTGGAAGCTGAGAAAATTCTCTTCACCGGGCAACGGTTGACCATTCCGCTTCTGGAGTTCCGGTTTGTGCTCCCAGAGATCAATGTGCGAGGCCGCACCGGGGCAAAATATCTGCAAGACGCGTTTGGCCCTTGGCGGGAAGTGAGTCCGATTTTTTTCCAGGCCGCCCATCGTTTCGCCAGCCAACAGCTCGCCGAGCCCCATGCCCATCATTGCGGTGGTTACACTTCCCAACGAGCGGGCGATAAAGTCCCGCCGATCGGGTGCACGCACAGAAGATAAAGGTGTGAGGTGATCCATGCCGTGTCAATCAAGATAAATCAGTTCGTTGGTATTCAGCAGTGCCCGGCAGAAGGCAGGCAAACCGTGCTCGGCGATCAGCGTTTCTGCAACTTCCCGTTCATCTTTTTCTGCAGGACGATTAAAAGCAAGTAGAAAGGCAAGATCAACCTGTGCCGGAAGTTCTTCTCGCTCGCTTTTAAGTCGCTCGGCAAAATAATGAGCCATATCGAGTGTAAAACTGTGATTCCACAGTGAAAGCGCCTGTAGCGGCGTTGTGGTATTGTCGCGACGGGGGGTGGAAAAGGCACATTCGGGCGCGTCGAAATCACTCATCAAGTCCACTTCCATCGCCCGCGCATTCTGATGATAAACAGCCCGTCGATACGTCGACTTGTCATGGTGATCAAGCGGATTGTAGGTCGAAACATTATCACTCAAATAATCATAGAGTCGAAATCCGGGACCACCCACTTTCAGTTGCAATACATCTCCCAGC
>JAYYJN010000217.1:0-11502 GCA_036146215.1 Planctomycetota bacterium | reverse complement strand
GTGGTTGTTGTCGTTGGGGTTGCTGCTGATCGTCCTGGTTCTGTTGTTGCTGATCCTGCTGCTGCTCATCCTGGTTCTGCTGGTCTTGCTGATGCTGCTCGTCCTGGTTTTGATCCTGATGCTGCTCATCTTGCTGCTGCTGCTGATCCTGCTGCTGCTCGTCTTGCTGCTGTTGCTGGTCCTGGCTCTGATCCTGCTGCTGCTCGTCTTGCTGTTGTTGCTGATCCTGGTTCTGCTGGTCTTGCTGTTGCTCGTCCTGGCTCTGATCCTGCTGCTGCTCGTCCTGGTTCTGCTGTTGCTCGTCCTGACTCTGCTCGTCTTGCTGTTGCTCGTCCTGGTTCTGCTGATCCTGGTTTTGCTCTTGCTGCTCTTGCTCGATCTGATCAATCAACAACTGGGCCAATTCCGCATTGGCGCGCGCGTCGACATCTTGCGGGTTCGCCTCAATCGCGCCACGATAGTGCGAAATCGCTGTCCGCAACTTCCCGATCGCCTCCTCTGGATTTTCCTCACGGAGGGTGACCGCTTCGGCATAATCGCAGTTCGCCAGATTGAAACGCGCTTTGGCTTCAAGCGCCCGATCGGTCACGGCAGTTGAACGCGTAAAGAAATCTCGAGCCGCCGCATATTCTCCTTCGCGATACTGGGCGACGCCCTGATTGTAGATCGATTCAAAACCGAGTGAGCTATCTACGTCGCCCACGTCGTCGGCGACCTGCTTTGTCACCTGGAGTGAGGCATCGCGACCGGATGATTCGGTCGACTCGGCAGCGGTCGAGCGCATCGGCATCGCAAGCGCAGTCAACGCAAACGCAATCAACGCGATCGGTGGAATCCGTTGTTCGTGATTCATGACAATCGGCCTTTTCTCCAAAGCGGTGTGCCTATCCCAGCCATCCAGAGCGTATCGATCGCGAGTACCATCAGGGCCAGTCCGATAAACCACGGATAGCGGGGAATGTAACTGTTTATACGGGCCGACTCGAATTCGGTTTGTTCGACAGAAGAAATGTAGGAATGATAGACATCTCCCATATCCACCTGTTTCGTACCTGCCGGAATGTAAGCGCCTTCACCGGCCAGCGCGATCTCTTTGAGAACCTCTCCATTCATTCGAGACCACACTTCCTTTCCATTGTGCTGCAGATAGGAACGGTTCTGACTGGCGAGACGAACCGGGATCCGAGCTCCCTTTTGCATACTGCCCAAACCGACCGTGAAGGTTCGAATTCCCTGTGAGGCAAACGCATCTTCCGCCTCTTCCACCGGCCGACTCTCGTGATCCTCACCGTCGGTGATGATCACAATCGCTTTGTGATCATCCGATTCATCCAGAAAGCATGAACGAGCCACTCGAATCGCATCGCCAAGCCGCGAGCCACCCCGCTCCAAACAATGGGGTCCCACTTCCTCGAGCATCAATTTGAAATCGTGATAGTTGCTCGTCAAAGGAATTTGTTGTTTTGCACGACCGGCAAATACGACCAGTCCGGCCCGATCTCCCTCCATCACATCCAGCATGTCGGTGACCTGCTGTTTTGCGCGGTCAAGTCGATTCGGACCCGTATCCTCAGCCAACATGGATCGGGAAATATCAAGGACAAAAACAACCTCGATTCCCTTTTGTGGAACATCGCGCCAGTTGCGACCCCACCGCACATCAATCATTGCAGCCAACATTGCCAGAAGGGCAAGTGTGATGCACAAAATTCTCGCCACACTCCGTTTCCAGCTTGCCCCTGGTATGAGCTGCGCAATCCGATTGGATGTTGCGAATTGCATGATCGCCCGTCTACGCGCAAAGAATGCGGCAGTCATGGTTGCGACAGCAAGAATTACAACCCAAAACCAGAAAAAGCTGCTTATATTTCCAATCTGGATATCCATCCTTTTTCCTTTCCACAATCCGGTATCACGGGACTTGGCGATAAATCGTTGCGGCCAAAATGCATTGCAAACCCAAGGCTAAAAATGCAAGGAGCACCAGCGGTGGAACAGTCACAAATCCGGCCGCTAACGGCTCAATGGCAAGCTCGCGATAGTCGACATAATGTTGCTCTTCCACGCGGCTTTTTTCCAAGGCGTCAATCTCTGCATAGATTTCGCGGAGTGACTCCGTATTGGTGGCTCTGAAATACTTGCCCCCTGTCGTATCCGCAATTTTCTGCAAAGTCTCTTCGTCGATGTGGACTTCTGCCCATTGAATGCTTTTGCGACCAGTTAACGGGTGCGTCACAGGCACCGGCGCTCGACCGGTGGTACCCACACCAATCGTGTAAATCTTTACGCCCAGCGTCGACGCCAGTTCTGCCGCTTGAAGTGGATCCACAACGCCGGCATTGTTTTCGCCATCAGTCAATAAAATCACAACTTTACTTTTGACTTGATTAGCTTTTTCCTCATTACGCCCGTCGAGAGACTGCAGTTTTTCAAGCGCGAGGCTGACCGCATCACCAATGGCGGTGCCATCTTCAGCTTGGTCTTTCACTATGTTGGTTTGTCGAAGTCGGTCGGTCAGATAGGTATGATCGATTGTGAGCGGGCTTACGCCATCGGCATGACCGGCGAAGGTAACGAGGCCAACTAGATCGGCAAATCGACCGGGCAACGACCCTTCGCCATGGACAAATTTGCCTGCCACATCTTTAATTGCAGTCAGTCTGTCTACCGGTTGACCGTCAACCTCAAAGTCCATCGCCTGCATGCTCCCGGAGCGGTCCACAACTAGCTCAATCGCGATCCCTTCCGAATCGATCGTCGTCACTTTCCTTCCCAATTGCGGCCGGGCAAGACTGATAATCAGCAGACCGATTGCCAGCAGTCGAAGCGTCGGCAGAATCCAACGTGTTTTGGTCTTCCAGGTAGCACCGGTTGCCGAGGCAGCGGCGATTGAACTGAAGGCAATCGATTGGCTTCGTCGTCGGGCCACAAACATCCAAACTGCTGGGATAAGCAACAGAAGTAGGAGTAAAAACCATGTATTCGCTGTTTGAAAAATCATGCTGCTACCTGCTCCTTCTGCTCGGTGGCTGTATCCTCGCCGGCCGTATCATGAACAAACTGTCTTGCCTTTCCGATCGCAGCTGCTGCTTCATCATGGGAAGGACTATGGCAGGCAAACTTGACCATATCAGCCACTTGGAGGAACTCCTGCAGCGGTGCTTGGTGCTTGTCACATAGTAAGTCTTCTCGTTGCACCGCTGACAGGAATTCCGAAGTAGTTTGTTTCGGAGCACGGTAACCGAATCGATCTTCGATATAGTGCCGAATGATGTCGGTAAGACAACAGTAAAAAATATGCGTCTCCCCTGATGCCAATAAGTCGCGCTGTTCCAATTGAGCCAGTTGTATAAGTGCCGATTCGGCGGGGGTATATTTTCGTTGACGTCGATGCCAGAGCAGCAAGATCACTGTGGCTAGCAGAGCGACGCCTCCGATCGAAATTCCATAGATTGTCCAATCGCCTGTCGCTTTCGGACTCTGTAACGCGATCGCGCCCTTAATATCACGAAACTTAGTCAGATCGACCTGACCTTCCAGCAAGCTTGTAATTTCCAGTTCCACCGGTTCGGAACTCACAACATCGGATACCACTTTTGCTCTCCGTCGATCAACAAAAGAAATTTGGACCGAAGGGATCGTCTTCTTTCCGGAAGCGAGAGACTCCAAAGTATAGACTCGCCTCCAGACTCGATCCTCTCCCAGCGGCACATCGGCCTGCTCCCGGACATCAACAATCTGGAAGGGGCCGAGATTCGCTGAATACTCCGGAAATTGAATCGATACTCCCGCCGGTGCCTGCGCGGTGATTTCCAGGTGAATCGGTTGCGCCACCTGGGCAACTCGGTGATCTACCGAACTGGTCAACTCGACACCAGCCTTCTCTGCCTGATGCACAATTTGCATCACAGATGCTGCCGTCTGTCCGCTAGTCTCCTGCGGGTGATTGCAACCACTTACGACCAAACCGCCAACTGCCAACAACGCAAACGCAAATACACAGCGCATTGCTGCAAAAGTTGCGTTCCTTTGATCGCAATTTTGATGATATTGGGTTTTCATCGCCGCGCCTCCCGCTTGTGAAAAAAACGCCGAAGCGGATCAACGACGTCCTGGCCCGTGTGAATATAAATAGGATCCATTTTTAGTTCTCTGAAAAGACGCTCTCTCTCGTCGCGCTGGCGATTTGCAAACTCCGTATAGGCACGTCGCTGTTTGCGACTTGTCGTATCAAAAACGACCGTTTCACCAGTTTCCGAATCGCGCAACTCCAACAATCCAACGTTCGGCACTTCCCGTTCAATTTGATCATCCACAACAATCGGGATAATGTCGTGTTTACGTCTGGCAATCCGCAGCGGATTTCGATAGCTCTGATCTTGAAAATCGCTGATCAAGAAGATCACCGAGCGTCTCTTGGCAGTGCGATTCACGTGATCCATCGCCGCTGCAATATTGGTCCCCTGGCCAATGGGTTCGCAATAAAGCAACTCTCGTGTCACGCGCAGGACGTGGCGGGTGCCCTTGGACGGAGGAACGACTTTCTCGATGCCATCGGTAAATAGAGTGAGTCCAACTTTGTCATTATTTTTTATCGCGGAAAAAGCCAGTGTCGCCCCCAACTCAGTCACCAGTTCACGCTTAGATTGAAATTGTGTTCCCAACGATTGCGAGGCACTGAGATCTACCACCAAGTGGACGGTGAGTTCCCGTTCTTCGCGGAAGAGCTTGATGAACGGACTGCCACACCGCGCCGTGACATTCCAATCGATCGCACGGACATCGTCGCCAATTTGATACGGACGAACTTCCTCGAATTCGATCCCTCGTCCTTTAAATGCGGAATGGTATTGGCCACCGAGCATATCGTCCACGACATGCGATGTGCGGATCTGAATCCGTCGTATTTTCTTCATCAACTCAGCAGGAATCATCGCCTTTACGCCTCCAACGTTTGAATTGCCTCCACCGACGCATCACCCGGCCCCTGCGGGCCGGGTGATGAGCATCAGGGAACCCGAACCTCACTGAGGATTTTGTCAATCACATCTACCGAACTGACTTCCTCAGCTTCCGCCTCATAGGTCAGAATTACCCGATGCCGCAGTACATCATGCGCGATATCTTTGACATCCTGTGGTGTGACGTATCCGCGTCCTGAGAGAAACGCATTAGCCTTTGCCGCAAGGGTGAGATTGATCGACGCTCGCGGGGAACCGCCATATTGAATTAAATGCTTCGCCTCGATGCCGTATGCCTCCGGTTCACGTGTGGCGATGACAAGGTCGACAATGTAGCTGCTTACCCGATCATCGACGTAAATCTGGTCGACCAGTTTGCGGGCTGCTACGACATCGTCGGGACCCAACACTGATTGAACGTCATACGAAGCTTTGGTCTTCGACATCCGCTTGAGAATCTCTAGCTCTTCTTGGTGGTTGGGATAACCGACAATCACCTTCAACATAAAGCGATCCATCTGAGCCTCGGGGAGAGGATACGTTCCCTCTTGCTCGACTGGGTTTTGAGTGGCCATGACCAGAAAAGGTTCATCCAAAAGATGTGTTTCGCCGCCAATGGTCACCTGTCGCTCTTGCATCGCCTCCAGAAGAGCACTTTGAACTTTCGCCGGGGCTCGATTTATTTCATCAGCAAGAATTAGATTGGAAAAAATCGGGCCCTTCTGGACCACAAAGTCTTGGTCCTGAGGACGATAAATCAAGGTACCAATCAAGTCTGCCGGCAGAAGATCCGGGGTAAACTGCAGTCGCTGAAATCCGGTGTTAATCCCTTTCGCGAGGCACGACACAGCCGTCGTCTTGGCCAACCCAGGGACACCCTCAATGAGAAGGTGCCCATTGCCCAGAAGGCCAATAAGCATTCGATGCATGAGTTGCTCCTGGCCTACGATGACATGACCTACTTCAGCCAACAATCGACGAAACGGTTCGCTGTGCGTCTTGATCTGCTCGCTGATCTGATTGATTTGTTCATGCGTGACATTATTGTTTACCGTTGCGTGCGACATCTCACTTACCTTTCCAATCAATGATTTAGTTCGACTTTCGGGTTTGTTTCTCTGGTTCAGGCTGGATTGCCGGTTATAAAAGTTCGAAACTGCAGGCTGTCATTGTCTGCCATCGTGCGGTGACTTGTTGCCAACTCAGGTGTGATATACGCAATGAGCGTGCCAACGGATTTATTCAAAAACAGTTGATTTTGAATTAAAATGAGAAATAAAATGGGGCATTTTGCCCCCGAAGGGGGGATTTTCCGCGCGCCAAGCGCTGGGCTTTCTCGATTGCAACAAGTGCAAACGCAAGAATCAGAGGCGCTAAACATGCCGTAATGAATGGACATTGCAGGCACTTGGCTTTAAATTGGTAATAAAATGGTAAGGGCAACATGCCCTTCCTCGACGACTCCGGGTCAGACTCCTGCCTTCTTGTTTCTCAGGTCTCCAGGCATGACCAAACGGTACCGACTGGCATCTCTGGTAACGACGGCGATTTGCCTCACCACGCCTTTGCTTTTGCATGCCGCGGATTCGGAACCATCACCCTCTTTCTCCTCTGAAGATATCGATTTCTTTGAGACGAAAATTCGGCCGTTGCTGGCCGAGCGGTGCTACACTTGTCACAGTCAGCAGGCCGAGACAAAAGAAGGCGGACTACGACTGGACTCTCGTCGTGCCATGCTTGCCGGCGGAGAGACCGGACCGGCAATCGTGCCTGGCAACCCCGACCAGAGTCTTCTGATTGAGTCGATTCACTATGGTGGAACATATGAAATGCCACCCGATTCCAAGTTATCGCCCGTGGCAATTGAATCGCTCGATCAGTGGGTCCGGATGGGTGCCCCGTGGCCGGAAGAGGATTCTGACCTGGCAAAGGACGACGAAAATGTTTTCTCCGTGCAACAACGAAAAGAGAGTCATTGGTGCTGGCAACCGCTCCAAGTGGGCAGCCCGCCCGTGGTTCATGACGCCGAGTGGCCCCGTGAATTTATTGATCTTTTCATCCTGCAAAAGCTCGAGGCAGCGGGACTTAAGCCAGCCGCAGAGGCCGATCGGCATCAGTGGCTCCGGCGTGTCACCTTTGATCTGATCGGTCTGCCGCCCACGCTTGATGAAATGGAAAACTTTCTCGCAGATTCATCTCCTTACGCTTATGCGCGTGTCGTTGACCGCCTACTTACCTCACCACGCTTTGGCGAGCATTGGGCGCGCTATTGGATGGATATTATTCGCTATGGAGAAACCAAAGCCTTCGCGCAAGACTACTCTGCACCGTTTGTATTTCGCTATCGCGATTATTTAATTCGGGCTTACAACACTGATGTAGGCTATGATCAGTTTGTTCGTGAGGCACTGGCCGGAGACTTAATTGAAGAACCCCGAGTTGATCCGCTGGATGGTCGCAACGAGTCTGTCATGGGGCCGGGCTATGTTTATCTCACCGATGGACATCATGGTCCGGCCGATATCCACGCTGACGAGGCTCGGGTTTTTGACACGATCATTGATACCACTGGCAAGGCATTTCTCGGCCTGACGCTTTCTTGCTGTCGATGCCACGATCACAAATTCGACGCGCTATCGATGCAAGATTATTATTCGCTCTACGGGGTGATTTCCAGTTCTCGGATCGACTATGCCAACACTGTCTCGGAGGAGCGATGCAAGGAACTTAAATCGGATCTTCAGGAGAGAAAGGCGGTGCTGCAGAACGCCATTCTCAGCCAGATTCAAGCGGAACACGCGAAACGCAATCTCACTGACGAAACCGCATGTTCGGTGTTATGTGATCAATTAAAAACGAACGAAACATGGCAGCAGCAAGATCATCCTCTTTATGCCCTTACTGCTGTAATGCTCGCGAAGGACACCGATGCTCGCCGGGACGTATGGGATCAGCTCAAGCAAATTTCCTCGTCGGAAAGACAAACTGATCTGCAATCAATAACACCCTCGGGACCTGATGCACCGAGTAACTGGTTTGCTTCAGGTAACGGATTTGACCCGGATCGACGACCGCCGGGGACCATGGTGATCGCACCAAGCGGAAACGCAATACTTAATGCTTTGGTCGGTTCCAGTTGGGCAGCGGGTGATCTGACCTCACGGTTGGCAGGATCATTAAAATCGCCGACCTTTCTGTTACCTGAAAAGGTAAGTTTACGAGTTCAGGGTCGCCATGGCCGGGTTCGACTTTACGTGCAACATTACGAGATGGTCGGCCAAGGTCCCACGACAACAAGCCTTGATATTCCCGTTCAGCAAGACACCTGGCATTGGGTTACCTTTGATACGCGGCTCTGGCAAGGAAAACGTGCTTATCTGGAGTTGCTGCAAAATGGCGACCAAATGCAATTTGTCTCGCGAAAGCAACATGAATGGAAGCACGAGGACGATAGCTATCTGGCGGTAGACCGGATCGTATTCGGGCCATCAGACCAAACCGATTCGAAGGTATCTTCCATCCTCGATTGGAAAATTACGGGAGATTCACCGGAGAGCCTTACCGATGCAGCCGCTTTTTTCTCTAAGCGAATCAAGGAACTGCTCGAGGAGTGGAAGGCCGGGACCGTGGATCGTGGCGGTGAAACAATTCTCGCTGCGTTGTTTGCCGCAGGCGGGTTGTGGGAAGTTCAAGCGGATCAAGAAACACCGCTGGAACAGCATGTCAACGATTACCGACGGCAAATGCAAAGCATCCCTCCACCAGTCTATGCCCGTTCACTGTCCGACGGTCCGGGCGAGGACGAAGCGATGCATATACGTGGCAATCCCGCCGCGCCCAGCAAGGAACCGGCCAATCGCCATTTTCTTGACGCCCTCGCGCCGGCACCATTTAACGTGTGGGGTAGTGGCCGAAAGCAGTGGACAGATGCGGCGCTCGAAGAAGGCATGCCGCTTACCGCGCGTGTCGAGGCAAACCGTATCTGGTATCGCCTGTTCGGAAGAGGTCTCGTTGAGAGCGTAGACAATTTTGGCGTGAAAGGAAGCCTGCCAAGCCACCCCGAACTTCTGGATCGCCTGACCGAAGATTTCGTCAACAGTGGGTGGTCACGCAAAGCATTGATCCGGAAACTTGTTCTTTCCAGCACGTATCGGATGTCGACCCAAGCATCGGCAAAATCATTTGATGTGGATCCGGATAACGTCTTGCTGCAACATGCGAATGTGCGACGACTGCCGGCCGAAGCGATTCGGGATGCTGTACTGGCAACTTCAGGATCGCTGAACGAGCAGATGTATGGACCGGGCGTTCCCTTGCACCTGGGTCAAATGCCCCCGAGTCGCGCGCGTCCACTTAAAAGCGGACCGCTGGATGGCAATCGACGCCGGGCGGTCTATCAGGAAATGCGGCGCAACTACCTCCCACCATTACTACTTGCCTTTGACCTGCCTCAAGCTGCAGTTGCGCTTGGAAAACGGGGCGTAACGAACGTGCCAGCGCAAAGTCTCGCACTGTTGAATGATCCGTTCATCATTCAACAAGCCGACCGCTGGGCGGACCAAATCATGAAGAATGAAAACCTCTCAACTCACGAACGAATCGATCGTTTACATCGGGTGGCCTTGTCGCGACCCGCCACTGAAAAAGAAATTGACCTTGCGCAACATATGTTAGACTACTTTGCAGAGAAAGCCTCTGGAGATCAGAAGTCAGACTTAAACTCGAAAATGGCTTGGCAGAATCTTTGCCACCTTATGTTCAATCGAAAAGAATTTATTTTCATCCGTTGACCGATACTGAGATCAAATCAGGACAGCACGCCAGATGACCTGCCACCGAGTTAATCGACGGGATATGCTCCGCCACGCATCAATGGGATTCGGCGGTTTGGCACTCTCAGATCTTTTACTCCGCGATCGGGCCGCTGCCGATGAAATAACCGGATCTCAGTTGGCCCACCACACACCCCGTGCACAGAATGTGATCTTTCTATACATGGATGGTGGCGTGTCACAGGTCGACAGCTTTGACCCCAAGCCACAACTTGTGAAGTACAGTGGGCAACAGGCGCCTTTTAAAACCGACCCTACAGTCTTCAACAGCAAGGGTGGTCTGCTGCCAAGCCCTTGGAAGTTTCAGCAGCACGGTGAAAGTGGTCTCGCAATGAGTTCGCTATTTCCGCATCTGGGAACATGCGCTGATGAATTGTGTGTCATCCGCTCGATGACGGCATTTCTGCCCGATCACCCCAACGCAAATTATGCGCTGCACAGCGGTTACGCTGTCCGGGGGCGACCGAGCATGGGCGCATGGGTTTCCTACGGCCTAGGAAGCATGAATCAGAATCTGCCCGGTTATATCGTGTTGCACGGCGGACAAGTGCCACCGGGAGGACTGACCACGTTCGGCAACGGATTTCTCCCTGCTCAACACCAGGGCTCTGTTTTTTCCAGTACCCCCCCAGCCATCCGGAACCTTAATCGCCATGAGGAATCAGCAGCCCTGCAAGCCAAAAAACTAAGCTACCTGAAACAATTTGATGCGGAACTCCTGAATGAGACCGACGGGGAACGCGAGATTGAAGCAGCTATTGCCAATTACGAATTGGCGTTTCGCATGCAAATGGCTGTTCCTGAAGCGATGGATCTTTCACAGGAAACAGAAGAGACGAAACGGCTTTATGGCATCGACTCGAAATTTCAACCCACACGAGCTTATGGGACACAGTGCCTTCTGGCGCGACGGATGGTCGAACGTGGAGTTCGTTTCATTGAACTCACGATCTGCAAGCAGGAGGGCGTCGATCGTTGGGATCAGCACGGAAATCTGCGGAAAGGAAATCCCAAAAATGCGCAGGCTGTGGATCAACCGATTGCGGGATTGATCAAGGATTTGAAACGACGTGGGTTGTTAGACACCACTCTATTGGTATTCACGAGTGAATTTGGTCGGACACCTTTTGCCCAAGGAAAAGACGGTCGCGATCATAATCCCCAGGGGTTCAGCATGTGGATGGCAGGGGGCGGCATTCGCGGTGGGATGGCATATGGAGCAACCGATCCCTGGGGCTATCGTGCAATTGAAAACAAGGTGAACGTGAACGATCTGCACGCCAATATTCTTCACCTTTTGGGCATTGATCACACGAAACTGACCTATCACTACAGCAGTCGCGATTTTCGGCTCACAGATGTAGGTGGCAGACTGATTCCGGAAATCCTACTATGAGCCGGATGCCGGTAAAGGCAAGAAAACCGTATCTTTATCCATCGCCGCTGCGGGTTCCCATCTGCTTCCAGACCGCCGGTTCAATGTCATCTTCCACGGCCTTCACCGAACCATCCATCATCAGCACATTCACGCTGCCCGGGTGGTAGCTTCGAGCAGTGATCGCGGCCTTAGTGACCGGATATTGATCCCATTTACCCTCCTGCCCTGAGTTGAAGTCGATGTCGTAAGTTTTGCCACCCGACTCGTAAGTCACAAAAGTGTTGGGTGTAAAAACCGTTGTCATCCCGCTGTGATGGACGCGCCCGTCACA
>JAYYJN010000216.1:0-2990 GCA_036146215.1 Planctomycetota bacterium | reverse complement strand
AATCGCAAACTCAATTCATCAAGCAACGCCGTACCGGGACCGACGTCAAACGACAGAACCTGGTCGAGGATTTCCTCCGATCTGCCGCGCGGAATAAAAGTCAGACGGACAGAACGCCCTACGTCGAGTAGCAACCGAGACGCCTCAGATTCGCCGAGGAGCAACCATTGGGGCACCGCATGCAGGGGTCCTCCAAGGCCCCCTACCGCAAGATCGCGTTGGGGAAATTGGCTTACGACGTTACATCCAACTGCCTCCGCAACACGTGCCGGATCGCATAGTTCCAGATAGCATCGCTGCCCGGACTTCGCCGAGTACCAACACCCGGGACCGAGTAGTCCCACGGCCAGCACATCATCGATCGGCATTGAGGCCGATCGACAGAGGCGACGAATCAAATCAGCCTGCAGCAGCGAAATTTCTTGAATCCAGGTTGCATATGCCGCACCATCGCCCTGCGTCCCCGTCGGGAACTGTTGGAAGGAATCGGCGGAAACAACCTCTCTTAACCGATCGGGAACTTTCAACCGCTCGGTAAACTGATGTCGATAGTCAGCCTCCAGTTTATGACCCGATGCCGTAACAAAACTACCGATCAACGTTTCACAGGTCCGGTCGGCATAAATGCCGATCAGCGAATGACCGCCATCTGACCGACCAGCGCAGCGGGATCGCTGCGCAAACGACCTGGCAGACGGACCTTCAAACATCGGCATTACGGACCCACTCGACTTGTTAGGCTACGAGTCGAACAGGACCACCAATCTTCACCGCTTCCACAAACTCTTCGAAGATCCGCTGATCAAGGGCAGAGGCCGACTGACTTTCTGGATGGAATTGGGTTCCGATCACAAACCAATCATCCATTGTGCTTTCAATCGATTCGATTACTCCATCAGGCGCCGTTGCCGTGACGCGAAATCCGTCGGCAACCTCATCAATCGCCATGTGATGCATACTGTTGACACGAACTTCGCCATCTCCATAAATCCGACCGATCAAAGAATCTTGCACAACATCTAATCCGTGTCGGTGGGCAGCATCGCTCGGGTCGCTGTGAGGCATTGCCAAAGGTCGATCTTCGGGGATGTGAAGCATCAGGTTGCCACCCTGCTGAACGTTGAGCAGTTGCATTCCCGAACCAATTCCCATAACAGGCATCCTGCGCTCCGAAACCATTCTTGCAAGCAAGCGATCAAAGTCTTCGCGGCGTTCATCCATCAGACGGCAAGACGGGTGCATCATGAAGCCGTCGTTATTCGGGTTTAAATCGGCACCGCCCACCAATAGCACCCCCTCTACGAGGTCGAGCAGACGGTTTAAATCTTCGCGACTCGCTAAGGGCGGCAGAACGACGGGAATCGCTCCGGCTGCAGCCAGCGCATCGTAATATCCGTCGGCAATAAAACTGAAGGAAGCGGTCCCTTTACCGTTTGGACGAAAATCGGCATTCAGGGCAATCAACGGCTTGGTTTGCATCGGTTTTCCTCTCTAGCGGATACATCATGTATCCCGTTAGTGTCAAACGCACCAGAGAAAGAAGCCGAAAGAACAACGCTACGATCACCGATTTCTGATCAAAACCTGCCGGTGTTCGAGAGATAAATGCTTCCCAGCATGGCGACCGAAAACGCCAACAGCACAAATAAAATGGATCTGCACCGTTGTTGTCTCTTATTTGCAGTCGCGACAAATCCAGTAACGGAACCCGCCTGTCCGTTCACCGGGAAGCCCTCCCTCCAGCCAAACACTGACCGCCGGAGTGATGTCCATATCAACTGGCTTCAGTTCTCCTTGATAATGCGTAGCCCGCAGCGCCACGTAAGAGGAATGTAAGTCACGGGCGAGTGTAGTGGAGATTTTCCGATCCGCAAGTGGCCGGGGACCAAATTTTTATTTTGTGACCATGCAACGATGCTATCGCAAGATGTTGTAGATGCATTGATCTACATTTGTAGCTGCCTGAAATTCCAATGCCATTCGCGGTCGAATTGCAGTTAAAAAGCTCCGTGTGATAGCACTGCCTGTGCTTTCGTGCTTCGACTCGCAAGGCCGCGGGCGGTCGATCGACCGAAAGAATATGGAACACGAAGTGAGCATCACGATCACCCGACGAAAATCGCTCGCAAATGCCCTGGAGAGGGGTTGGGAATATGCTGGATCTGCGGATTGTTCCAAGGACGTAGCGGGTTTGAAAACGCTTGCAGTGATTATGCCGATATTTTCTGTTGGAATTGCACACTTCCCAAGTTCCCGGTTACCGGCGGTATGCGCCCGGCCTATGACACCATGACACGCGGTTTACGCAGAGCTTTATGCAGAGCATTGCTGCCATGCATTGCGACGCTGCACGCCATGCCAATCTGTTTTGCCGATCCGCTTCCGAATCGGCTACCACCCGTTGCGCCCAATGGTATTGCCGCGATCAGTGACCCCGCGCAACAGGTGCAGACCGTTGCAGACAGTTTGCTGCAAGATGCTGATTCGTGGCAAAACTCTCCACGGTATCCACTCCCTGCTCCGGAAGATTGGAGCGAGGTTTGGGATTGGCACCTTTTGCCGAATCGTCTGATTTATCGACCATATTTAGCTGGCGTCTACCAACCTCGCATGGCGGCAGTCTTCAATGTGAACCGGGAGAGTCAGTGGAAATGGGACCTTTCGATCGGGGGTCGCGTGGGACTGGTTCGGTACGGATCCGGAAATGAAGTGATTCCGCAAGGCTGGCAACTCGATATTGAGGGTGCCGCCTTCCCCCGACTTGCATCACCCGGTCAAATCTTGGAAGCCACTGATTATCGTTTTGGTATCCCCCTGTCTTATGGTTATGGCGGTTATCAGATGCAAATTGCATACGAGCACATCAGTTCGCACCTGGGAGATGAATGGGCACAAAAACATGGCATTCTTGACAATCGCGTCAACTACAGCCGTGATGCCATTGTGTGGGGACACGGCTATGTACCCGACGAGAGATGGCGTCTCTACGG
>JAYYJN010000215.1:0-6655 GCA_036146215.1 Planctomycetota bacterium | reverse complement strand
GGGAATTGGCAAACGCGATGATCCGACCATCTTGTAGCGCGACCAGGAAAAAGCCAGTCGGTGTTTCCTGCATCGCAACCGGGCGGATTGATGGAATTTTTCCCTCCTCTTCCTCTGCGGCTTGTTCCGGGAATTGAATTGCAGTGAATGCGGGCACTGGCTCAATAGTACGTGGTGGTGGCTCGTTCCATCCCGGAAGGCTGTCCTGCGAAGAGAGTGGGCGGATGCGCATGTTGCGATAGGCGACTCGGTCACCATGATCCTGGAGGCAAATATGCCCTTTGGGTGACTTGCCGAAAGTCGGGTATTTGTTGAATTTGCTTGCAGCTACGCGTTTGTTCCAGTCCTCATCGCCCTTGTGAAAGCGATAGTAACGGACTCCATTGAGGAGCAACTCACTTTGCTCCGGGGTCACGCGCAGATACACATGATTCCACTGTCCCGCCGGTCGTGTGGCGTCGGGAATTGCTGGCGTGGAAATGTTGGCTTTCTTCTCGGCCCGCGCGACCCATCGTGGTTTGGTTGGTGAGTAGAGACCGTAAAGCCAACCCGATTTCTGTGGATCCTTTCCACCGACATTGTCCAGGATCTGGACCTCCGGTCCGGACATCCACGGCGCTGGCTGTGCCTCGGTCACATGGAACATCACACCGCTGTTTCCGCCCGGCGATATGTTGTATTCAAATTCTAGTTCAAACTGGTCAAATTGTTTGTTGGTGATAATGTCCCCGGCACCCTGCTCAACACGCACCAATGCACCATCGATTACCTGCCAACCTGCAATCGGTTTTTGATCACCATATAACCTCCAACCGCGCAATGTTTTGCCATCGAATAGATCTTCCCAGCCATCGTGCTGTTTTTTCTGAGGCGGCGAATCCGATGGAGATTCCTCATCCGCACCGGCAAGTTGAATAGTAAAGAAAAAGCTAGCGTTCAGAGCGATAGCTAGGAAAATTTGATTCAATAAATTAAAGTGCATCATCGTATATCCACTCGAGGGATGGGCGACTTAGAAAGGGTCAGAGGCTGTTGATGGCTCGCGTTCAATATAACAATAATTGGTCCTTTGGCAGACACTCCGTGAAGATTGGACCGTCGGGTTATCATTTGGCGGTGAAGATTTCTTTAATGCGAATTTGCGTCACGGTGTTTGGCGTCTGGCTGTTGGGAGTTTCAATTGTCGCGCATGGAGCCGAGAGTTCACAGGTGTGGAAGAATTTCCGCGGGCCCGGCGGCCAGGGAATGGCCCGTAGCAACAATATTCCATTGATCTGGTCCGAGTCGCAGAATATTAGTTGGAAAACTAAAATCCCCGGTCGTGGTTTTTCGGCGCCTGTGATTCACGGCGATCATGTCTGGTTGACCACAGCATTTGATGTTCCCAGTAGTCCGGAGGAGGTCACGCGCCGTACAGTGAATAACACCGGTAGCGAGCCGATCACCGTATCGGATTCAGCAACAATGTATGCGATCTGCGTCGATCGCAGTACGGGAGAGATCCTCCATAAAATTCAACTCCTGCATGTGAAACAACCGCAATGGGTCCACGTGGAGAATAGCTATGCGACACCCACACCTGTGATCGAGAAAAATCGGCTTTATTGCCATTTTGGAACCTTCGGCACGGTTTGCCTCGACACACAAAGCGGGAATGTGATGTGGAAAAATACGGATCATCAGGTCATGCACGAAAATGGGCCGGCAAGCAATCCGATCTTGTGGAATGATCTGTTGATTTTTCATTGCGATGGCAGCGACGAACAATATATCGCTGCGATCGATAAAAAAACGGGTGAGTTTGCATGGAAAACGCCGCGGAGTGGAAGTATGCATTCGAATCCCCAATTGAAGAAAGCGTATGGCACGCCTGTCATCATGCAGCGAGAAGGAAAATCGATCCTGCTCTCTCCCGCAGCGAATTGGCTTTATGCGTATGATCCGCAAACGGGAGAAGAGTTATGGAAAGTATCGCTTGGCAAATTGGGATTTTCTATTGTGCCGGTTCCGGCAGTCGACGACGAGAATATCTACGTCTGCACTGGTTACGTTTCGGCTAATCTTGTTGCCTATGGGCCGATTCAGGCTGATCGCCCTCCAGCAATTCGCTGGCAATGCCGGAAACAGGTACCGCATAAATCATCACCACTCCTTGTGGATGGCCGTATTTATTTTGTCTCTGATCGAGGTGGGGTACTGACCTGCCTGGACGCGGAATCGGGGGAATCGATTTACCGCAAGCGGCTTTCCGGTGGGTACTCAGCCTCTCCCATAGCCTTGAGAGATCATATTGTGTTCTTTTCTGATACCGGTAAGTCAACTGTTCTTGCTGTCGGTCCGCAGTTTGAAAAGGTTGGAGAAAACAAACTTGCCGGACGCATTCAGGCGTCGCCGGCCGTTGCCGGAGATGAACTCTACATCAGGACTGAAAACGACTTGTATAAAATTGCAAAGTAACATCGGCAAAGAATTAGAGATTCTGATTGAAGAGACTTACGGTCTATATTATACTGGTCGCGATGGAGGTTCTGGATATAGATTGAGGCAGCATAGCATGTTCGCGGCGGGGATCTTGCTTAATGATATTTGCCTATCTCGATGTGACGCAATGGTTGATTTACGCCTGTTTGGGCGGCATCTTGTTCTGCTGGGCAATCGAGGTGATTGCAGCCTTTCGTAATCACTCGCCGAAGCTTGGGGTGTTTTCGCTGCTTCTATCTCCAATTGCTGGTTTAATCATTGGGTGTGTGCATGCACGTGAGTGGAAAATCACCCAGGTGATGATTATTTTTGTCGGCTGCATACTAGGGCTTTTCGCGGCTCTGTTGTACACGATGTACACAGCGGCAGATGATTTATCGAAGACCCTGTAAGTGGCTAAATACCTTCGGCCAGCCTTGCATCAATGTATTTCTGGTGCGTCTCCAAATAACACTCGCGGATCAGGGTTTTCGTGTCCGAATCGCTCAAAAATCCGGAACTGAAATTTGGAATATCCTGATCAATCGTCATTCGGGCACAGGATTTGAGATGGTGAATCAGATCTTGAGGATCTTCGTCTCCGACCGAAAATCGGATGGTAGTTTGGGTAAGGCCCGCATCGCGGATAGCGTCATCATCGAGTTCTGAGTGGGTCGTCAGTGAGGGGCAGCTGACGATCGTATTGGCCTGACCCAGGCTGATCATGTGACTAAAGGCGGGGGAAAGAGAATCAAAGAATCGTTGAAATGAGTCTCTGGGAATTTCTCCCAGGTCAATCGTAAAAAGCGGTGCCGACAAACCGAGGAAAAGCTGTTGTCCGCTCAGTTCGTGGTTGTCATTACTTTCCAGGGCGCTTGAGTACACGGTGATCGCCGGATGCGAATCAAGCAGTCGAGCCAGAATCATTGCGTTAATGCACTTACGCAGCATTCTTACATCGAGCGTTCGAATTCCCTGAATGACCTCAAAGGCGGCGTCAGCACTGAGAAACGCTCCTTTTACGTAGTAGACGTTCCAGAACATGGTTTGATCCCAACGTCCGTCCGAGTCGATGTACCCCTTCGGGAGAAACATATCCTCATTTTTCCCGATGACACAGCCAGCGATTACGCTCCCGGACCCCGACAAATCCTTGGTATAGCTATGGATCAGAAAATCAGGGCGATCCTCAATCTCCGGTGTGGCAAGAGGGCGCTGTAAAAAAGGTGTGGCGACAGTACCGTCAAGCATGACTCGAATGCCACGTTGGTGCGCTGCCCGACAGATTCCCGGAACGTCCAGCACATAGCCGTGGGGGTTACAGGGTGATTCGAGGTACAGGTAAATCTTCCGTCCCGACGCGAGGCGATCCTGATATTTTTCGATTGTCTTTTGATAACATTCCTCAAAACGCTCAACGGAAAACCCGTCAAAGGTTTCGACGGCAACCGAAAGGTTGGAAGGTTTAGCAAACCAGTCGTGGATCAGCTGATGAGCTCCTCCATAAATATTTCGGCTTGTAATCAGGATGTCTTCTCGGCCGAGTAAATGTGAAAGAGTGGCGTCTATCGCAGCCATGCCGCTGCTGTAGTTCCAGGCAAGATAATCTGAAGCATAGGTTCCCGCTTCCAGGTCAACAATGTAATTGGCGAGCGAAATACTCGTTGGATTTAATAGGCGAGAATAGATCTCCAGCATCGGTTCCTTGCCGGCGAACGCGTCCTCGATCCATTCAGCACAGGCATAGATATAAGTCGCCGTTCGCGCGATAACTGGCGTCGCTGAAAAAAGTGCGGTGACGTTATCGATGATGGGGTATGGCCCCTTGGCGGTCTGGGTTGCTGGGCTGAGTTCAAGGGATTGATAAGTACGGCGAAAAGGTGTCTGGACCGAGTCGAGAATTTTTGCCAACTGAAAAGAGAGAAATTTCAGCGCGTTAAATCGGGCTACACGATCGGTTGCTTGAAGGGATGCCATTTCCTGGATGGTGGTTTCCCAGAGCAGATCTACCTCATGCTGACAGGTATAGAGATGTGTCGCGATGGCTCCCAAGTGATGTCCGAATGGTGAATCGGCATCAATTGCGAAATGGGCTAGTTGCTCTTGCACTAACCCGCCAACATCCGTCGCTTGTGTCGTGTTGCGGCGGGGCGATAGCAGGCGTTGGCTGTTTTTGAGTGGAGTGTCTTTCATGGGAGTGTTGTTTTGTCCTGAAGAAACGCTTCTTGTGGATCGGCCAACAGCTCAATTTGAGCCCTCGACAGCTGAGTTTGATCATCGAGCAACGCATGATGCTCGGGATTTGTCAGGGAGATGAAGTCGGCACCAAATAATGAGGCGTTACGTAAGTCCGCACCCCGTAAATCTGCTCCGACTAGATTCGCCCCCTCCAGATCAGCGCGTTGAAAGTTTGCCCCGCGTAATACAGCATTTTTAAAATGGCTATTGGCGAGATTAGCATCTGTGAAGTCTGCTCGCGTTAGATTCGAGTTATCGAATCGTGCATTGCGCAGAAGCGATCTGATCGCCTTCAAGCCAGAAAGATCTCTTCCAGAGGCATCAATACCCATTAAATCGAGCTCGGAAAAATCGAGTGATGCAATTAGTTTGTTCGCTTGCTGCTTAGTAACACCACTCACCAGATACCGCTCTTCACGCCATGGATCAGCCCGATTGTGATAGCCGGCATCATTTTCCCAGTACCCTAGCCGATCCTCTTCGAGTAATTCAATAGTCTCAAGCCATTTGACACTTTTATAGAAATAGCGATTCGGTACGATGACTCGTACCGGACCGCCATATTGAGGTTCGAGCGGCTTGCCTTCCGCGTAGAGCGCAATTAATGCGGTTCGCGCTACCTCGAGTGGGACGCTGCTGGAGTGGTTACGGGCACTGCGGGCGATGAACGAGACATAAGCTGCCCGCGAATCCACCTCTTGCGGTTCGAGAAATCGCGCGAGCGGAATGCCACGAAAGCCGACGCCGAGACGCGTCCACCGCGTGACGCAATGAATGTCAATAGATTCATCGACCAGCGATTCGCTTAGAAGTTGTTGTAAGCTATATGACCGAGGATTGGTGAAAAGTCCACGGAGTTGCAGCGTCCATGAATCAAACGGCCCTTCCGGTTGCTTCTCGCCAACGGGCGGCCAGCGTCCGGGTCGTAACAATTGCTGACCAGGGGGTAGATTACCGCTTCTTTCCTCGTGCATGCAAAATGTTGTATCTCATATGCATCGAATAGAGAAGCGGATTTTAATGATTCGTGCAGGGATCGGAAAATATTATCCTAACCGCGGAATCTCATACCCTGGACGCGGGGTCCGTGCGGCAAACGCGTTTGCCTCGGGGTCACCGATGATTTGCTCGGTTTGAGGGTCCCACTTTATTTTGCGGCCCGTTCGTGCGGCAATCGTGCACAAATGACAGGTATTCATTGCCTGCAGATGACTATAGACGTCTGATACCGGGAGTCCGCCTTCGCGAATCGTACGGAAGAAGTTCTGCTTGTGGCTCTCGTGAGGCTTTCCTTTGTAAAGACGGGCGAGATCTTCTTGCCCGTAGTGTCCGGCGTCCCAGTCTTCATCGATCGGCTTGCCACTGATGCGACCACGATTCACGAACATGCGTCCTTTGGTTCCCTCAAACAGTACACCATTCGGAGGAGCGCTGGTGACGATCATCTCGGTGCCATTGGCAAAGCGACACGGAATGGCAAACTCATGTGAGGCGTTGTAGGAATCATCCACCTGCGCGTATCCATCTTTATATGGCACAGGATGGCTGACGTTGGTGCCGTCAATTTCAACCGGCCCCATACCCTCGGCATCCTGCCCCAATGCCCACGTGGCAATATCAACGTGATGCGCTCCCCAGTCGGTAAATTTGCCGCCAGAGTATTCATACCACCAACGAAACTGATAGTGGCATCGCTTTTCACGGAAATCAACCATTGGTGCCTGACCAAGCCACATTTCCCAGTCTAACTCTTTCGGAACATCCGCCAGCGGAAATGGGCCACCGGTCGGTGCACCGTCGATGCCCACGGTCACCTTCTTGATATCTCCGAGTAAACCTTTTTGAACCATGTTGACCGCCCTTAGGAAAAGACGGCGACTGCTGCGCTGTTGGGTGCCAACAAAAAAGATTTGTTCAGGATATTTCTGGCACGCATCGCGGATCAGCTTGTTCTCTT
>JAYYJN010000214.1:0-7976 GCA_036146215.1 Planctomycetota bacterium | reverse complement strand
TTTCTGGGGTATTTGTTTCGCGGTGTTTGCTGGCAGTGCCCACGAATCAGCACAATCAGCACAATCGCTACAAACGGTATAATCGGTAAAATTTACCGCGAGCCTTCAAAGAATAGCTGTCGATTTTTTATGAAGAATTCGTGTTTAATGCTCCATAAACGACGCGTTTGTGCGGTTTTGAGCGTCGAGAATCGATCGGTTTCGCCATTTCGAATGGCCAGAGAGCCAGAGAGAAGGGGTCATTCGATGGATTGCTGCTCTGGCAAACCACCCCATTCCCCATGTGTACCCATTGTCTTAATGCTCGCATTGTCGCCGAGTAAAACTGGGTAGATTACTTGCCTGCGCGCAAATGAGATCAACAGGCGTATATGCGTGATGCCTTGGTTATTTGTGCGACTTTACGGGTGGGGTAAACAAGGCGATTTAGTTGGGATACACTCTACGGCAACGAAACAATCGGGGGGTGCGACAGCCCCCCATTCCCGCCGCGCAACGCACGGTCGCGTTGCCTTACCCCGTGAGGAGAGTGTATCTGTTATGAAAACCAATTGGATCTTGTTGCCCTTGATGCTGTTTGCAGTGAGCTTGTTCGCCGTGTCGGCGACGGCCGATGCCGCAGAGGGTGGGCACGAAAAAAGTGCGACCTCTGCTGCAGAAGAAGCACCAGAGGCAAAGGAATGTGAAGAAGAAAAAGCGGCCTGTTGTCCCGAGCCGTGCATTACCTATCGTCAGCGTGGTCGCTGTCGTAAGGTTTGCTGCGGATGCGATCCCCCGATCGAGACAACACTCAAGGTCGATGATCCCTGCTGCTGCAAAACCTGCTACGACATTCCGATCTGCTTGCCAGCGTGCTGCAAGGGAGAGCCCTGCGTCACAGATCGCTGCGGCGTTTGCTGCAAGGGTGTGGTCGTTTACAAGTGGTGTTGCGGCTTCAAAGTCAAGGTCGTGATTAAAAAGTGCGGTGATATCGTAGTGACCAGTTACCGCTGTTAAAAACGCATTTCACGCGAGATCAATTCAGCAAGAGCGTGTGAGACCCCTGTGTCTTGCACGCTCTTTTTTTTACGCTTTGAACCATGGACCGATCGCAACAAACGCCGCCGTCGCCCTCTCCCCTCGCTCGGGCGATGATTACCTGCTGGATGCTCTCCACACTCACTGCGTTACTCAGTGAAATGGCTGCTCTGGTGTTGAGCATTGTTGTTGCAGCGGGTGTGGTTCCCACCGACGCCCTGCGGGCGTTGGCATTGCTCGTCGTATTGACGGCCCTCTGTTCGGGTAGCCTTGGCATCGTGTTTTTACCGCTGGCCATCAAAGTTGCGGAAGTTGAAATACCGCGCATCGCGGTTGTCGGGGGACTAATGATCTGTCTACTGCCGTGGCTGTTGTTTCTCGTGGGGCTGCTCACGCGGTAATGGTGGCCATCACCGACAGGATGTGGCACCGCTTGATAGCGCATGCATCGCAGCATCGGTAGCGCATCGCATCACTGGCAGCGACAGAAGCCAGCCGACCCGCTGAAGAAAATCAACCAAGCATGTTCTGCGAATCAGCTGAGAACGGTTGCCGGGTGATGGAACCGATAGCCGATCCCACGGACCGTTTCGATCAGTTCCGCATTTTCACCCAACTTACTGCGAATCGATCGGACGTGCACATCCACCGTGCGATCGAGTACCAGTGCATCATCCCCGATCGCGGTTTGAATCAATTCAGCTCTAGAGAACGCCCTGCCCGGTTGACGTAGCAAAGTGTCCAGCAGGCTGAACTCGGTTCGTGTCAGGGATATTGGTTGGCCATCCACCGAGGCTTGATGGCGTCGCCTGTCGATCACAATGCCCTGACTGGCGACAACGTCCTTGACCTCGTCATGGCGGTCGCGCCGCTTGAGCAAGACCTTGACTCGCTCCAGCAGGACCTTGATGCTGAATGGCTTGGTGACATAGTCATCGGCGCCGACACTAAAACCGACCACCTGATCGGTCTCTTCCGACTTTGCGGTGAGCATCAGAATGGGAACCCCCTCGGTGTTGATGTCGGCCCGAAGGCGTCGACACACCTCGAGTCCGTCAATCACCGGCAACATCAGGTCCAGAATAATCAAATCGGGCGTGTTCAGTTGCGCATGCTGCAGGCCGTCCATGCCATCTCTTGAAATATGGACCTCAAAGCCTTGCCCTTCAAGGTTGTAACCGATGACCTCTGCAAGAGAGCGATCATCTTCTATGATTAAAATCCGTTTCTCGCTCACTTTGCTGGCTCCTATTTCAATTTGACTACCGAGGACTGCTGGGTTTGTCGTCCTTTACGGGCTGTAGAGAAATTTCAGATTCATCGGTGCGATGACGCGCAATCTCACCCTCGACAAGAAAAATGACATCTTCCGCAATGTTGGTCGCCAAGTCGGCTATTCGCTCAACGTGCCTTGAGCAAGAGAAAAATTGCAACGCAGGCTCAACACTTTCAGAATCATCACGCATGCGTCGATACATTTCATCGATATTTTGACGATTGATGTCGTCCACCAGATTGTCCTGGTGACAGATTTCGCGGGCTGCATCGGAGTCCAAATGGACGAATGCATCGAGTGCGGAATTCACCATGCCGATCGCAAGGCGCGCCATCGCGTCAAATCTTTCCGGAATGTGAAAGGTCAAAAATTTCGAAAGGCTGCGAGTGCGCTCTGCAATATTGACGGCAAGATCTGCCATCCTCTCAAGATCATTATTGATTTTTAGCAGCATCGCCGCCCGTCGCAGGTCAATCGCCACGGGCTGATGCAGCGCCAGGATTTTCAGGCACTCTTCTTCGATTTGCACCTCGCGTTCGTTAACGCCCTCTTCCAGAGCGATCACGTCATCAACGAGTTCAATGCGACTGTCGCGCAGAGCACGACACGCTTTTTCGATCATTTCTTCAACTTGTGAAGACATCGCTAAGACTGCGCGTTGCAAAGCGTCGAGATCACGTTGCCAGTGTTTACTCATTGTTGATTAACCAAATCGACCAGTGATATAGTCTTCGGTCTGCGCTTTTGCAGGGGTGGTGAATAGCGTATTGGTGGGACCCGCTTCCACAAGTTCTCCTTGAAAGAAGAAGGCTGTCTGATCAGAAACGCGAGCAGCCTGCTGCATATTATGGGTCACGATGACGATCGTGTAATTTTCTTTCAATTCAAAAATCAAATCCTCGATTCGCGCTGTCGCAGCAGGATCTAGCGCCGATGCCGGTTCATCCATCAGCAATACGGCGGGGTTTGTTGCGAGTGCCCGGGCAATGCAGAGCCGCTGCTGCTGCCCGCCAGAGAGCTGCAGGGCGGATTTATTCAGCCGGTCTTTGACTTCGTCCCAGAGTGCCGCCTGTTTTAATGAGTGCTCGACGATTTCCTGCAGCACGGCACGCTTCCTCGTGCCAGCCACTTTGGGGCCGTAAGCAATGTTTTCAAAAATGGTCTTCGGGAATGGATTCGACTTTTGAAATACCATGCCCACTCGCTTCCGCAGTTCGACCACGTCCGTGCGCGGGCGATAAATATCTTCCCCATCCAGAAGCACGCTACCCGAAAGTCGCGTCTCTTCAATCATGTCATTCATCCGGTTCAGGCAACGCAGGAAGGTTGACTTTCCGCAACCGGAGGGCCCGATCAAGGCCGTGACACAATTTTCGGGTACCTTGAGCGTGATATCGAATAAGGCTTGGTGTGAACCATAGAAAAAATCAAGGTTCGATACCGCAATCTTGCTGCGGGCAGCTGCCAGTTCGTCACTCGATCTCGCAATCGAAGATGTACTTGCCATCGAAGCAACCGGTCGATTGGAGACGCCGACGCTATCGTTCTGTTCGTTCTGGATCGGAAAATTCATTTTCGTATGAACATTCAAAACGGCGAGGGCTTAACTTGAAAAGCGGCGTTAATCATAGCGAAATTGTGTTTTCAATGCTACCAGCGGATCCGTTTGCTTGCCCGGTAACGGACAAAAACGGCGATAGCGTTTAGGCAGATTAAGACACCCAGCAAAACAATAATTCCAGCGGCGGCAACACTATGGAAATCTTCCTGGGGCCGCGCTGACCAGTTGAATATCTGAATCGGGAGTGCCGTAAATTCATCGCTCAGACGGCTTGGGACGAACGGTACATAGGCAACCGCACCGATGGCCAGCAGTGGCGCCGCTTCTCCAAGGGCGCGGGCGATGGCCAGAATGACACCGGTCATGATTCCCGGGATCGATGCCGGCAGGACTTGATGCCAGACCGTTTGCCATTTGGTCGCTCCGAGCGCGAACGATGCACTACGGATCGATGGGGGTACCGCCCGGAGGGCTTCCTGCGAGGCAAGGATGATGATCGGCAGCACCACCAGCGATAGCGTCAGTGCGCCGGCAAGAATGCTCCGCTCGAGGGCCATGAACCTGACAAACAGACCCAAGCCCAGAATTCCATACACGATCGAGGGCACCCCTGCGAGATTCGCGATGTTGGTTTGCACGAGTGTCCGCCAACGATTTTTATTTGCATACTCTTCCAGATAAATGGCAGCTCCAATTCCGATCGGTACAGAAATAACCGCTGTGAGTCCCAGTAGCCAGAGGCTTCCGGCCAATGCACTTCGAATCCCGGCTTTCGCCGGAAAACGGGAAGGGAGGTTACGAATAAAATCCCAGGTCAACCAGTCAATACCATGTGAGAAAACCTGCCAAAGCAACAAGATCAATGCGGCAATACAACTGAGCGTGGACAGCAGGCAAATACCTGCAAATGCATGTGACAACAATCGCGATCTGGAGTGACGGTTACTCGTTTGCAGACTCATTCATACTTCTCCCGCGTCCGGCGTAGCACCCACTGCGCGAGCACGTTCATGAGCATCGTGGTGAAGAACAGCGTCAGACCCACGGCAAATATGGTGCGATATTCGACCGTGCCGGCTGGCGTATCACCTTGGCTGACCTGAACAATGTACGCAGTCATCGTCTGAATGCTCTCAAGTGGGTTCAGCGTGAGTTTCGGGGTCGCACCTGCCGCAAGCGTGACCGCCATGGTCTCACCCACCGCCCGTGAGATGGCGAGCAGAAAAGAGGCCAAAATTCCCGAAAAAGCGGCCGGAACCACCACCTTCAGCGTGACATCCAACTTCGTTGCACCGAGTGCGTAGCTTGCTTCACGTAACGAACGGGGCACGGCCCGCAACACTTCCTCACTGAGTGAAATAATCATTGGGAGAATCATGATGCCCACCACGATCGACGCACTGGCAGCATTGAAAACATTGGCTGATTCAAAGAGCGAACGAATGATCGGCGAAACAAACACGATGGCCAAATAACCGTAAACGACCGACGGGATTCCGGCAAGAATTTCAAGCAGCGGTTTGACAATCTCGCGAAGCAGTTTTGGTGCATATTCACTCAGGTAGATTGCTGTGCAAAGCCCAATGGGGATTGCGACCACCGCGGCCCCCGCAGCGACCAGGCAGGTTCCGCAAAGCAGGGGAAGGATACCGAAGTGTTGTGGTTTGAGCAGGGGAGACCAGCGGGTTCCAAACAGAAACTCCCAGGGGGCAACCTCACGAAAAAACTGAATTGCTTCGGCAAGCAACACGATGACGATGCCGAGGGTCGTTATCACGGAGACGGTCGCACAAAGCCAGAGTGCAAGCTGAATGAATCGCTCAAGCGCTCGCCTTGTGGTGGAAGCATGGCTTCCCGAGAGCGAAGCAGTTTCCTCCGGAAATAGTCCTGTTGTGGCTCGGTTCAAGGTTTATCCTCTTTCACGCCAATAGCTGCCGCGAGTCGCTTTTGATTGATTTCCGCAGCCTGCTGGGAAACCGGAACGTAGCCGACCTCACCCGCGAGTTGGTCAGCGGATTGCATGTAGAATTTCACAAAATCCCGTGCGGCGGGTTGTTGAAGCGAGTCGGTGCGGACGTAAATAAATAACGGTCGTGAGAGTGGTTTATAACTCATGCTGCGGACCGTTTCCATCGATGGCTTGATGCAGCCATCCCCCCCGTCGACGGCCAGTAGTTTCAGTTTGTCCTTGTTTTCCGCGTAGTACGCGTAACCGAAGTAGCCCAGTGCGTAGCGACTGTTCATTACCCCGGTGACCAGCACATTGTCATCCTCACTTGCCGTATAGTCAGCGCGACTCGCCTTCTCTTCCCCGACTATTGCTTTGGTGAAATAGTCAAACGTACCGGAGTCAGTTCCCGGGCCATACAAGCGGATTTCCTCGGCAGGCCATGCGGGGTTCAGGTCGCTCCATTTTTTTACAGCACTTTCCGGTCGCCACAGTTCACGCAGTTGTTCCACGGTCAAACAATCACACCAATCGTTCTCGGGGTTGATCACGATTGCGAGGCCATCATAGGCAACTTCCAACTCAATGAATTCAACACCTTGCGCCGCACACTTATCGGCCTCCAGTTGTTTGATCGCACGCGATGCATTGCAGATATCAATTTCACCGGCGGTGAATTTTTTCATGCCGCCCCCGGTCCCGGAGATACCCACGGTGACCTGAATGCCTGGGTGCACAGTTCGTAGTTCCTCGGCCACCGCTTCGGTGACCGGATAGACGGTGCTTGAGCCATCCACTTTTACTGATCCGGTGACTTGACCCGCCGTGCCGGTCGCCGACTGTTTTGGACCACAACCGGAAAACATGGCTGCAGTGAAGCAGACAAAACAAAACAACACCGTACAATTGCCTCTGATCATCATGATCGCGCCCTTTTGTGAGTGGAAATAAATATGGGGTCCGGAAAATCAGATCCAAAACCGACTGTCTTTGGACTGAATGTAGGTTTCTTTTGTGAAGAAATGATGAAGGCTTTGGGGGTCCTTTTAGGGTCGATAGATAGGCGGTATTTCATTCGCAACATCGGGTGCATTGAAAGCAAGTTAAGCGAGGGGATTCAAATTGGCCTGCATTTGTTCCGATTGGTGGTCTTGTTCGGCCAACGGCAGTTTGACGGTAAACGTGCTACCCATGCCAAGCTGACTCGTGACACCAACCTGTCCGCCGAAATCGAGCGTGAGGTGCTTGACGATTGAAAGCCCCAGGCCAGTCCCACCGAGTTCCCTCGAACGGGCTTTATCGACGCGGAAGAATCTTTCGAAAAGGCGATCTTGATCTTTCGCAGCGATTCCAATTCCCGTATCCACGACATCTATCACCACAAACCCCTCATCGCGGCGCCAGCGAACGGTGATCGATCCATTGTCCGGCGTATACTTGACTGCATTATCGACCAGGTTACTTAGAATGTGCCGCAAGCCCTCGGCGTCCGCTTGAACAAAAAGATCGTCATCGGGTGGGTCGAAGGAGATCGCAATTTTTTTTGCTTGCGTTGTCTCAAAAAAGTCATCCACACAGGATTCGATCGTGGGGGATACGGCAATGGAGTGGATATCAAAAGCCTGCTTCCCGGATTCCACGCGGGCAAGATGGAGCATATCTAAAATCAGTTGATGCAGTCTTTCCGCTTGCTCCTCAATCCGTTCAACGAATCTTTTACCGTGGACTTCATCCTCGATTGCACCCCGCCGCAATGTTTCGGCATAGGCTTTGATCGCAGACAGTGGCGTTTTTAGCTCGTGGGAGACATTGGCAATGAACTCCTGTCGTAACAATTCCAGCCGACGGATATCGGTGAAGTCGTTCAGCACGATCACGATACCCGGACACGGCTCACCCTGCATCCGTGTGAAGCTGGCCCTAAGAATACGATCATGATTTTCACCGATTTTAAGTTCCCGACTTCCGATACTTTCTCCGCTGATTGCCTCCATAACCGCTTCATGCAGAGTGTGATTACGCACGACCTCCAAGAGTGACCTGCCGGCCGATTCCTGAAGATCAAAGTTCAATAATTTCCCAGCCGCCGGATTTGCAAACAGAATTCTCTCTGATTCGTTAACCGTAATGACGCCCTCTCCCATCCCATCCAGAACGGTGGCAAGCCGCGCTTG
>JAYYJN010000213.1:0-5729 GCA_036146215.1 Planctomycetota bacterium | reverse complement strand
GGAATCGCTGCCACCGGAGATTACGGCTGCTGAAAAACTCCGTGATACACGCCGGGACGTAGCAGAGCCCACGTTTGAAACATGGTTGACGTCCGCCACCCCTGATTCGTTTGAAGCAGGCATTGTGGCAGACAAGAACATTATTCGGCTTCCACTCACCGAGGCAGAGGGCGATACGATCCATGGCACGATCGGCACAGCTGGCGCGGATGGCGCGGAGACCGGACACGCAGAATCCACCAGTTATACGGCAGCTTCGCCACCTGAGTGGATCGAGGGGGGCAAGTTCGGCAAAGCCCCGCAACTCAGTGAATCAGCCAACTTCAAACTCGGTGATCTGGCGGCGTTCGAAAAAGATCAGGCCTTCAGCTTCGGTGGATGGATTAAACCGGTGAGTAAAAAAAACACCGGTACGATTCTTGGCCGCATCGATCAGAGTAATCAGGACCGCGGGTGGGATCTTTGGCAGAATGGCAACGCGTATGCCGTGCATCTCGTAAGTGCATGGCCCGAAAAGGCAATCAAAACACGGGTCTATCAGAATCGACTGCAAGAAAATCAGTGGCAGCACGTGTTTGTTACCTATGACGGTTCGGGAAAAGCAGCGGGCGTTAAAATCTTTCTCACTGGCAATCAACAGCCACTCCTGGTGGAGAAAGATGCACTCCCGGAAGATGCGTCGATTCTTTCCGATACTCCGCTTCGACTCGGCCGACGGAGCGAGAAGGATGCCTTTACCGGTGCGGTTCAAGACATCCGGATCTATGACCGGGCCCTTTATCCTCGCGAGGTCCGGGCCCTCGCAAATCTTCCCGTAATCCATCAGGCATTAGCGCGTGCACAGGAGCCCGCTGCATACGAAACGAATCAAAATTCCGCCGTTGCCGGTGCCGACAGTGCTGAAAGCGATGAGGCTGCGCAAGAGGCCGCCAAGGCAGCCAAGGCAGCCCAGCAGGCGAAACAAAAAGCGCGTGATCAGGTTTTCGATCATTATCTGGTGACTCTCGATCCGAATTATCCGGAGCTTTCGCGAGCCGTCACCGACCTGCGGCGCGAGCAGGCAGCGATCCGTGACCGCAGTCCGATGACCCACATCCAGCGGGAGAAGAAAGACTCGCCGGCAATGGCTTATATCTTGATGCGGGGTGAATACGACAAAAAAGGTGATTTAGTCTCCGCCGATACGCCAGCAGCGCTGCACCCGATGAAGAAAGACGCACCGAAAAATCGCCTGGGACTTGCCGAGTGGCTGGTCGACCCGGCGAATCCACTCACCGCGCGGGTGACGGTGAATCGGTTCTGGCAAGAGGTATTCGGCCGCGGAATCGTCCCGACCCCCGAAGATTTCGGCATCACGGGCACATTACCGAGCCACGATAAGTTGCTCGATTGGCTGGCAATCGATTTCCAGCAAAATGGATGGGACGTAAAAAACTTTTTCAAGCAGATGCTGATGAGCAACACGTATCGGCAGGCGGCGATCACATCGGAAACGAAAATCGAGAAGGACCGCGATAACGCCCTGCTCTCCCGGGGCCCCCGCTTCCGCATGGACGCTGAGATGATTCGTGACTACGCCCTGGCAGCTTGCGGTTTGTTGTCAGAAAAAATGTATGGCCCGAGCGTGCGGCCCTATCAACCGGTCAACATCTGGGATGTTGTGGGTCTGCCGGGTGGCAACACGCGAGACTACAAGCAGGACACCGGAGAGAGCTTGCATCGCCGCACGCTTTACAGTTTCTGGAAACGCATGGCGCCGCCCCCGAATATGGATGCGTTCAATGCACCCAGTCGCGAAGTCTGCACTGTCAAGCGAGAGCGGACGAACACACCCCTGCAGGCACTGGTGACGCTGAATGATCCGCAATTTGTGGAAACGTCGCGGAAACTGGCCGAGGCTGCACTGCGTAATAGTAGCGATGAAAATTCGACGGCGCTTTTCATTGCGGATCGCACCCTGTGCCGACCTCTTGCGGAGGACGAGCGGGCTATCGTCCTGGCGGCCTATCGCGACTTTGTGGACCATTATCAGGATGCGCCTCAGGCGGCCACGCAATTGTTGGAAGTCGGCGAAACTGAGCCGGCAGACGGCCTCGATCCGGCCACCGTTGCGGCCTGGACAATGGTCGCCAGTGAAATGTTCAATCTCGATGAAGTACTCAATAAATAGAAAGACAGCCAATCGGGGAGCGTGAACGATGTTGAATCTACCTGAACCCATTATGCATCACCGCCGATCCTTTTTTGCCCGCAGCGGACACCTGCTCGGATCTGCAGCGCTTGCGCAATTGGCTGGAGCATCTACCGCTAGCGCCGCAACCGCGCATCAGGCACCCGGACCTCATTTCACTCCGAAGGCGAAGCGTGTGATTTATCTGCACATGGTTGGCGGCCCCTCGCAGATGGATCTGTTTGACCCCAAACCGGTCATGCACAAGTGGTATGACAAAGATCTTCCAGAAAGCGTGCGGATGGGGCAGCGACTCACAACAATGACGAGCGGGCAGTCTCGTTTCCCCATCGCTCCCTCGAAATACAAATTTCATCAGGCGGGTGAGTGCGGCATGTGGATGAATAAGGAACTCTTACCGAATCTCGCACAAAAAGCAGATGACATCTGCTGGATGCGGAGCATGCACACCGAGGCGATCAACCACGAGCCGGCCATCGCAGCGATGCAAACTGGCAACCAGATCACCGGTCGGCCCTGCCTCGGATCGTGGGCCTCGTATGGTCTTGGCACGATGAACGAAAACCTGCCGACCTTTGTCGTACTGGTTGCAATTCCATCGAATAGAGACCAGGAACAGGCTATTTCATCGCGACTCTGGAGCAGCGGATACCTTTCAGGTGAACACGCAGGAGTTTCGTTCCGCAGCAAAGGTGATCCGATCCTTTTCATTAATGACCCGCCCGGTGTCTCTACCTCCGTTCGCCGGCGGAGCATCGATGACCTGAACCGACTGAACGCGATCGCACATGCGAGACTTGGCGACCCGAATACAAAAACGCGGATGCACCAATATGAGATGGCATTCCGCATGCAGGCGAGCGTTCCGGAACTGACCGACATTGCGAGCGAACCGCAACACACCTTTGAACTTTACGGAGAGGAAGCCAAGAAGCCGGGAAGTTTTGCCAACACAGCCCTGATGGCCCGCCGTCTGGCAGAGCGTGGCGTTCGGTTTATTCAGGTGTATCACAACAACTGGGATCACCATGGAAATCTGGCCGGACGGATGCCCTCCCAGTGCAAAGACGTCGATCGTCCTTGCTACGCGCTGCTTGAGGATCTCGAGCAACGCGGCATGCTCGAGGACACGCTGGTGATCTGGGGCGGCGAATTCGGTCGCACGATTTATTCTCAGGGTGGCCTGAGCAAGCAGAATTACGGTCGCGACCATCATCCCCGCTGCTTCACCATGTGGATGGCCGGGGGCGGTGTCCGGGGCGGTCAGATTTATGGAGCGACCGACGACTTTTCCTATAATATCGTTGATAAACCGCTACACATCCGCGATTTTCACGCCACCGTGCTAAACCTGCTCGGATTCGACCACGAGCGATTCACCGTCAAGTATCAGGGACTCGATCAGCGACTCACGGGCGTGTTGCCCGCACACGTGGTCCCGGAACTGCTGGCCTAGAGTACTCAATAAAATATGGATTAGACGTTGTCTCACCGCGATGATCGCATTGGTGCGATATTCGAAACGCTCCGGCCACACCATCTCGTGTTGGCGCAGGCGATAAAACGGTTGATAATCCAAGCAAGCGATACACCATCACAGGGAGCACAGCATGAACAGCGACGACACCTTCTTACAACCAGTACCCGTCGCGCAGGCGACCGAGGATGTGCGGAGCCGATTCATCGTTCGCACATACAATCATTTGTTCGGCGCGATTGCACTTTTCACCCTGATTGAAATCGTGCTATTCAAGACAGGGCTCGCCGAGAAAATTGCCGGGGCCCTGATGGGCGTCAACTGGCTGTTCGTACTCGGAGGCTTTATGCTGGTCGGCTGGTTTTCCTCGCGGGCGGCCGCAACCTCGAAATCACTCAGCAGCCAATACCTTGCACTGGTCGCCTTTGTTGCTGCAGAGGCGAGTATATTTATTACGCTTCTGTTTATTTCCAACGCCTATTCCCAACACTTCGACGAGAGCAATGTGATTGCCAGCGCTGCGGGAACTACCATCCTTGGATGTGCCGGTTTGACTGTTGTCGCTTTCGTCACACGGAAAGACTTTTCTTTTCTGCGAGGCTTTCTGATGTGGGGCGGCATCGTGGCGCTGCTGCTGATCGTGGCAAGCGCGTTGTTCGGCTTTTACATGGGAACCTGGTTTTCCGTGGCCATGATCGGGTTTGCCGGAGCAGCGGTGCTGTATGACACCTCGAATGTTCTGCACCGCTATGAAGAAGACCGTTATGTCGCAGCTTCACTGCAGCTTTTCTCATCGATTGCGTTGATGTTCTACTACGTATTGATGCTGTTTACGTCGAGGCGATAACGACCGATCAGCAGCACCGAATGATGGCCGCAACTGAGTTTGCGCAACGGGCGACTTCCTAGTTTGTCGCCCTTGTATCCGGTTGCTTGAGGAGTCGGAACAGGTCGCTGTCGGTCGAAAGAATCAACCGCGTGTCTGCGCCGAACGTCTGCTTGAAAACTTCCAGCCTGCGTAGAAAGTCATAGAACTCGGGTGACTTACCATATGCCTGGGCAGTCAGTTGAATCACTTGCGCGTTGGCCTTACCGCGAATTTCCGCCGACGCTTTTTCCATCTCCCCTTCAATCTGGTCCAACTCTTTTTGCGTTTGCCCTAGGATTCGATTTTTTTCTTCCATCGCCTCCGAATCGTAAAGTCGGGCAATCCGCAATCGCTCGGAAATCATCCGCTCATAAACCGCCTGCCGGACCGACTCCACATAATTCACCCGTTTGATCCTCACCGCCACCAGTTCCATTCCATATGATTCGAGGTCAACTCCCATCAGAATTTCCTTTTCCACGTCGTCTCGCCCGCCCCCGGTCACTTGGTCACCGGATCGCCTTTGCAATTCATCGCTTTCGTAGATGAGCGGATCATTCGATTTGCGAACCACATCAATCAGGTTGTGACGAGCAACCACATCACGAACTGCGGAGTCAACCAAATCGTCAAGCATTTTCTGTCCCCGCTGTTCCGTGCGGAGCTTGACAAAAAATTTCATCGGATCCACGATCCGCCAACGTGCCCAGACATCGATGTCGATGCGTTTCTTATCGCGGGTTTGCATACTTTCCGGATCACCATCCCACGGGATCAACCTTTTTTCAAGAAAATTCACTTCCTGAATGTACTGCACCTTGAAGTGCAGTCCCGGATTTTCGACAGCGCCCATCGGTTTGCCGAATTGGGTGATTACCGCCAACTTACCTTCTTCGACCGTGTATGCGCTGGCGTATAAAAAAAATCCGCCGAGAAGAAGCAAGGAAACCAGGGCCGCTACCGTCGTCGTTCGAATCATCGTTTATCTCCGGTCGCGGGAAGGTCAGGAACTTGATTCAGATCGAGTAAGGGAACCAGACCGCGAACCGAGTCGTCGATGACCGTTTTATTACCAACGTTCTTCAGGATCCCCTCCATGGCCTCAAGATAGAGTCGCTTTCTCGTCACAAAGGGCGCGTTTTAGTATTCCTGAATCTGTGCAAGAAAAGCATTGTCTGCACCCGTGGTCTCGA
>JAYYJN010000212.1:0-5365 GCA_036146215.1 Planctomycetota bacterium | reverse complement strand
GAATTCCTCCAGCAAGAATAACCTGTCTCCATCACTACTCATTGAACCGAGCGTTTTGTCCAACCAAATTTGCTCGTTCAGAAGGTTTGCGGCCATCGATCTGGGGGTGCCGTGTGACGGCCTGCCCGGCAGAATGATCGCACCGAGCCCGCCATTCATTGCTCGCACTCGTCTTGCGCGTGAGTCGATTGCTGAAAAGCCGACTGCCGTAGCCCGCGTTTCTATCTGCCAGATGATTTTGCCCGTTTCAAAATGCACGGCGACGACACGCTCGGGCGTGCGCATTAAAACCAGATCTCCCACTGCAAGCGGTTGCATGGCGGGAATCGCCGCAATCGATTGGTCGAGATGTGATGTGGCAAGATTCGCGATGATCTCCTCATGCTGCGCGTCGGTCGCTACCCGCTGTTGCCAGAGAGGTCGAAGCATCAAGGGTCGGCTCGGGCTGCTAGGGCGGGTGCGAGTCGCATTACCGCGGAACATGACCCAGTCGTCTTCCACTGGCGGGGGAACCACATTTTCTACCCAACGCTCCAGCCACACCGCCCAGGCCGCCTTATCGCGCGGGAGTGAAACCTCTGTATCGCCGATCTTCCATTCCACGCGACTACTGGCGTGAGTAAGTGCCGCGAGAATGCTCTCGGCAGCATCTTTATTTCCCGCGCGGTATAGCGCCGTTGCATACAGCAAAGAAAGTTCCGGCTCGTATTGGTCAGCCACTGGCGAATGGGCGACCGCCTCGAAACAGAGGGCAGCTCGATGCGGCTTCCCATGCATCAAATGGTCATACGCCAAAAGCAGCATCGCGCGATATCCGGCAAGCGTATGAAAAAAGCGACGCTGCACTTCTGCCACTGCATCGATATTGCCTTCGGCCACCGCACGGTCAAGCAGTTGCGCTGCTCGACCTCCAAACTGCAATTCATATGAATCGCGTGCCGCCTGCGGCAACCTGCCGAGCAACCGTTGCGCGGCACGCTTCAGGCTCTGGGAACCATCCCCCTCTACACGTTTGTTCCCGTCATTGGAAATAAAGCTGTCTTCATTCCTTTCGCCATCTGCCGTTTCGCCAAGAATTTTTTGCAGCAACCGGACCGCTTGACTGTAGCGTCCTTGGTCACTGAGGGCTTGTGCCGTCGCGAGCATCCGAAGCGTTTGTCGGTCTGGCGGTAGAAACACCGGTCTACGGAACAGATCGTCCACCTTGTCACCGGGTGGCTGGGGCGGTCGTTGCTGCGCCATGCAAGGCGATACCGATGACACCGATGCCAGAAGGGCAAACGCAAACAAGATTCCCGTGAGTCGCACCGTAATGGAACGCATCATGATCACCATTACCTCTGAGTCCACTGTTCCCGCGCCGGATCCGCCGCCATCGAGAAACGGTCCCCGGCCTCCGGGGGCACCGCGCGGCCCTCAAAGATGCGGAACGCAAATCCGGCTGTAACCTCTTTTCTCACAAGCATTTTAAAGGACCCGCGATTCGCTGACAAGAAAAACCTCGGGTCAAACAAATCATGATTCACGCGATCCTCCTCGCGGCAATAGTTTCCGAAAATGGGTATAGGAACCGACACAAGCATCAACGGTTCCCGATTAACCAATGGCTTTCGCCGGGCGCATTTTTTTGTTTTTAATCGCTTTTTTTAGGGTTTTTTGCGAAATACCGCTTGTATTTTCTATCTGGTTGCTTTTCAATCATCCGGTCCCCTCTGTTTTACCTAGTTTTCAAGCAGATTGGGGCGGACGGACGAACTTACTTCTTTTATCTCTTTGCTAGGAGGAACCGAGCACTATGGCAAAAGCCACTGGAAAAAAGGCCCCCACGAAAACCGAAGTGTTCAACGGAATTGCGGAGGCGACAGGACTGACAAAAAAAGACGTGGCCGGTGTTTTTGAAGCGCTTAGCGATCAAATTCAGAAGTCGGTCGGCTCCCGAGGTCCGGGCCTATTCACCATTCCCGGACTCTGCAAGATCGTCGTACAACGCAAACCGGCGACCAAAGAGCGTGAGGGAACAAATCCTTTCACGGGCGAACCGACGATTTTTAAAGCCAAACCGGCTCGCAATGTGATCAAAGTGCGACCGCTGAAAAATCTGAAAGATATGGTTTAGTCGCAACGGTTAGGCGTTCGACCCGATCGGTCGGCCGCACCAGCCTAAAACCGCCCAACGGCAGTCTTCGCGGCACCGAAAGGTGTCGCAGACCTGCCGGGGCGGTTTTTTTGTGCCTTTGTGTGTCCGAGCTCACGCTAGTGGGCTCGCGGGTCGTCATGGAGCGATGCCATGAGCGCTTCATTATGCGAGTAATCGACCGGAACATCGATCAAAACGGGGCCCGGAATTTCCTGGCTCTCCCGGATCAACTCGCCGAGTTGGCCCGGCTGCTCCAGTCGAAGCCCATGGGCACCAAAGGCCTTGGCGTACTCGATCGTATCGACAGGTCCAAATTCGACGGCCGTCGTACGATCATATTTTGCCATCTGCTGAAACGCCACCATGTCGTAGGCACCATCTCGCCAGATCAGGTGCGTGAAGTTACATCCTAAACGCACGGCCGTTTCCAACTCCTGCGCCGAGAAAAGAAATCCGCCATCCCCCGACATGGAAATCACCGGTTCTCCAGGACGGGCCAGGGTGGCGGCAATCGCCCAAGGCAGCGCGACCCCTAACGTCTGTTGACCATTGCTGAAGAGAAGTCGGCGCGGCTCAAAGCAATAAAAGTGGCGGCCCATCCAGATGTAGTGCGAGCCGACATCACAGACGACCGTCGTCCGCGGATCCTCACGTGCGACCGCCTGCACTTGTGCCACCAGATGCTGTGGATGAATCGGCATCTCATCGTCGACCGGCGGCACCTCTTGATGTTCCTCTACCGCTTTCCGCACGGCCATCAGTTGCGGCGTTTGTACCAAACCGGGCAATGGATCGAGCAGCCTCCGCAGTTCCGTCACGGTCGCTGCTAAATCGCCCACCAATTCGATCGCCGGTTGGTATGCCTGATCGTAATCCGCAATCCGATCGTGAATATGCAAAATCTCCGCACGCTCTCCCACGTTCCAAGTCGCCGGATCATATTCGACTTGCTCGTAACCCAACGTAACGACAAGATCGGCCTCCGCAAGAAGCCGATCCCCCGGTTGATTCCTGAACAGTCCCACGCGGCCAAAAAAACATTCCAGACAGTCCTGGGGGATCAGTCCAGCGGCTTCCCATGTGCCGACAATCGGCAATGGATGGTGCCGCAAAAGACTGCGGATAGCCTCGGCAGCGGCTTTGGCAGTGGAGGCGGCGCCTGCCAGGAGGACCGGGCTGTTTGCCTTTTTGATTCGTTCTGCAACTTCGCGAATCAAAGCTGCCGGCGCCGGCCCTCGTGGCGGAGTCGTATCGCAAAGAGGATCCCCCGATGCCTCGGCAAGCATCACGTCATAGGGAAGACTCAAATAAGCGGCACCACTTCGCGGCACCTGCGCCCCACGGCATGCCGCCGAGACCAACTCACCAATCGAATCCGGGCTGGCCGCTTCCATGGCCCATTTGGTCACCGGTCGCATCAGCGCAACGTTATCCATCGATTGGTGCGTTTGCTGATGTCGCATCCTCAACGGCACCGCGCCCGAGAGGCAGAGCACCGGATCGCCTTCGGTCGTTGCGGTAATGAGCGACGTGCAGAAGTTGGATGTCCCCGGCCCTGAGGTGCCAATACAGACTGCAACCTGTTCGGTCATCCGACCCATCGCCGCCGCCATGAATCCCGCGTTCTGCTCGTGGCGACAGACGATCAATTCGATCGATGAATCGTGAAGCGCCTCGAACACCGGATCAATCTTCGCACCCGGGATACCGAAAGCGTGGGTGATTCCTGCTCCTTCCAAGCAGCGAACAAGAAATTCAGCCCCATTAGGGCCCTCAAATTCCTTTTTGAACACGGGGCACTCTCTTCGCTTGAGAAGCGGTTAGGGGGGCCGGTGCGGGCCCGTCCTGGCTAATGGTAACCAAGGGTGGCCAGTGGTGGCGGCCGGGATCGAACCAGCGACACGCGGATTTTCAGTCCGCTGCTCTACCAACTGAGCTACGCCACCTGTCCTCAGCAGCCACCGCGAGGCAGACGACCAGGAACGCTGACATGCTAAAGGTCGAAGCCCCGTCCTGTCAATAAACCCGCTTCGAAAGGGCTCAGACTGCCGTTGGAAAAAAAGCGTCAAAAGGCGAGTAGCAGAAACAAAAGCAGCACGACCATTAAACTGAGTCCGCCGACAAGGCAATAAAACTGGATTTCGCTGATCGCTTCGATCCAATCGACAACCCGCCTCAGCAGACCGCCCGATTTTCGTGTGCGACGACTTTTGCGGGGCGGGGGCAGTGGATCGGTGTTCTGCGAACCTCCCGACGCATGATCGGTGCCTTGCATGGAGCCACTGCCTGAACGCGGAGGCTCCATCTCGGGAAAAATACGCGAATCGCTCGGTCGATCCTTCCCAGGCGGCGCTGCGCGGGCGAATTGGAAGTGCCCACCGGAAGCGGCCTCACTTTCAACTGCTTTACTCAGTTTGCTCCCGCTCCAAGGCGTTAGGCGTTCGATGACTTCCTCTGCAGTCTGAATCCGCTTCTGTGGATCCTTGGCCATCATGTCGCTCAAAACACTCAAAAATTCCTCCGAGATGTCCTGGCGGAATCGTCGTGGATCCATCGGTCGCTCGGAAAGATGTCGGTGGCACTTCTGTACCGAGTTGCCACCCGGGAAGGGAACTTTACGGGTGACTGCGTAATAGAGCGTGCAACCGAGTCCATAAATATCGCTTGCGGCGGTGGCCGGGTTTCCTTCGATAACTTCCGGTGCCAGATAATCGGCCGTGCCCACGATCCGACCTCGCTTCGAGTCTCGCTCGGCCGACCCATGCAAATCGAGTTCTTCTTGCAAAAAGCCAGCCAGCCCCAGGTCAAGAACTTTCACCAGGCCGTCAGGAGTGACCATAATGTTACCCGGTTTCACATCACGGTGTACCAATCCTCGTTGATGTGCATGCCCCAGGCCACAGGCCACATCGCGAACCAGCGTTGCCGCATCCTGCTCATGCATGCCACCCCCGTGACGTACAAGGTGCCTCAGGTCGGTTCCGGGAACGAACTCCGTTACCAGAAAATGCACATTTCCGTCGTGACCTGCATCGTAAGCACGAACGAGATTCGGGTGATCTAGATTCGCGAGGGTGCGAATTTCGCGTTGAAAATTGGCAACCGCATCATCGGTGGATCGACTTTTAGGAAGGACCTTGATCGCCACCACACGACCCATCACAGAGTGCTCGGCCTTGAACACCTGTCCCATTCCACCCTGACCGATCGAGTCAATGATCTGATAAT
>JAYYJN010000211.1:0-6028 GCA_036146215.1 Planctomycetota bacterium | reverse complement strand
ATTGCAGACAGTCTGCTCGTGCTTGGTGCCATTGCTTTGCTTTGGAAAGCTTACGGATCAAAGAGCCAATCGGACTTCGGTTTGGAGACAGTAGAATCGGCGGATGCCAAAGAAAAGATTTCCAACGACTGAACCCAATTAAAAAGGTCTGCAAGCGAAGCCTCATCTATTGGAACGGCTTACTTTTTCGGTACTGCATCTCAATGACCTTGAGGCACGCTACTGTCTGGCGGCAGTTGGCCTAAAAGCTGAACACTGAGTGGGTGTGCGGGATCAACTTGCAGTGCCATTTCTGTCGCTATTTTTGCTCCCTGGACCTCTCCTGCTCGTAACTCTGCTTGGGCCAAACGATAATAGACGTCGGCCGAAGGTTGGGCCTGCTGACAAAGCATCCGATATTGAGTAGCTGCTTCCTGGTGGCGTCCCAACGCCGTGAGTGCGTCTGCCTTCCTCGCCAGTATGGCGGGAGGCACTTCACCTGAAACATAAGTTTCCGAAAGATTTTGCAAGTGCAATAATGCCCGACCCGGCCTGCCAAGCGACATATAAATTTCAGCAACCGCCACGAGAAGATTCGGATCTTCTGGTCGATACCCCAATGCGCGTTGGAAATCCGCTAATGACCTTCGAGGATTGTCTTCGACTCGATAAATTAACCCGCTCAAGGCCCAACTGTCAGCGGACGATGGATCGATATTGATTGCTTCGTTGGCCCAACGGCGCGCATTATCATAATCACCCATCTGAAAGCAGATTTCACCGGCTCGAATCACAAGCGACGTGTCATTCGGTGTGAGGCGGATCGCCTGTTCAAGATGATCGAGCGCGTCGGCAGATGCACCGCGGTGCAAAAGGGTTTCCGCATAATAGCGACGCGCGTCTGGATCGATTGGGCATGCTGTGACTGCACGATCCAACAACCCCTCTGCCTCCTGCCACTGATCGGCTTCCATACGTGCAATGGCTTGCTGGGATAGTTGTCGGCACATCGCTACCGAATCGGGAACAGCCCCCTCGCGCCATGGCCATCCATTGCATCCGGTGATCGCGAAAACGAATAACGATGCAAAAAATATTTTTGGTGTTCGACAACGGAACATTACCGCACGATTCGAAGATAGGCTCACTGGACACGGGCAATCACCTAGACCTTGTGAAACCGTTTTGAATTTCATAATCTGTTTCCCCAAACTCCCTCGGGCAGGGGATGGTATCAGTGATCGATGGAACCAGCAACCGCAATGTATATGATGAAAATCGAGAGTTTTCAATCAGAATTGCTCGTCACAGCAGTCACAGAGACCGCGATACTCTCGGCATTTCCGGATAGGTCGAAAGCGGAACAGAGCGTGGCACGGCGATTCGCACGATCAGCCTCTCCAACACAATGCGGGCTCGGTCCGCCCGACTGCTCTCCCCTTTCATTGCCAAGTCGGCCTCGAGCAACCAACGATAGATCGCGCCTGCACGATCCCGACCGAGTCGCTTCAATCGCCGTTCGCTGTCTGCAAGAAAATAACGTTGGACCCCTGCCCGCTCCAGAGCCGCACTAAGCGGAATCTTTTTGTGCTCCTTCTCTGCCGATCGATAAATGCTCGCGGCAAGGGAAAACTTACGAAGCGGAAAAGCGACTTGCCCCAATATGGCGATCGGATGCTCTCCAGCGTAAATCAACCGCTCTAATTGTTTCATCGCCTCAGCAACGTTTCCATCGCAAGCCGCGTCCAACATGTCCCACACTTTTTTGGTCCGCCACCCTCCGATCCGATTTTGGATTTCGGCCGGTGTTAATGGCGTTTCAGAATCGATGGTGAGCATCATTTTTTTTAATTCTTGATCCAGCACTCCAGACTCACAGCCAAGAAGATCAATCATTTCACGAGCCGAATCTGATGGCAACTTGAAATCGCCCGATTCGTTCGCCCGATGCTGTAGCCAACTCACCAATTCTGCCGGTTTCGGAATGCTGCAATCAACCTGCAAGCCTGTCTTTTCTAACTCTTTGTATAGTCGGGTAGACTTAGACCATGTATTAACTGTCAGCACCAGAATGCCAGCAGTTACAATCGCCTTCGCATAGTCTTCGATCAAGCTTCGATTTTGTTTGACAAAATCGTCAGCGTCTTCAAGGATCACCAATCGTTTGCCGTCGCCGAATAATGATTGTGTGGACAGTGTATCCAACACGTCAGCCCAAGTTTCTTTTTCGACGTCGATTCGTGTGAGGCTGAACTCCGCATCATCACCTGGCAAAATAAGATGCGTTAAGCGAGCAAGGACCATCTTTTTTAAATAGGAATCTCCTCCGAATACGACATTCACCCCCTGTGGCGCAGGCGGTCGCTTTCCTGTCAGATATTTGATGGCTGACGTGGTGCGTGCCATCGAGTGATTCTCCCTGATAATGCTAGCTGTCGTAATGTAGCAAATTGAGAAACCGAGTACAGCAACCTGCAACCATTCGCTTCGGCGTCGTTCGAGTGTCCCTTGCGCAACGTGGAACCCTATTTTAAAAAGGCCCTTACTCGATGTAATTCTGCTCAATTGATGGGACCGGTTTTAGCCGAAGTCGCAAACCGTCGTCCTGCAAGACGTTTTTGCCATTTAGCATAACTACTTTCAAAGCTCTCTCGCCGAACCCGTACGATACGCGTTTTCCTGAAGTGACAAACACCATCACGTGGGATCCTAGACTTTGCCGGGGCTGAGGTGCATAATGCACTGAGCCGGGACGGTTCGCGGACACCGCTTTGTCCGCCATTCTCAGATGGCTCAGCATGGTCAAATTATTAGAAGGTCCGTGGTATCTGGCGATTATTCTGTTTACCGCGGTCGTGGCGTTGATCGCGATTGGGGCATACGCTGTGTCAAAGTGGCGCGATGCTATCGACGATGACACAAGTTCCGCCTCAGAACTACTTACCAATTTCAGAGAAATGCATTCCAGGGGTGACCTCACGGACGAAGAATTCCGAACTATAAAAGCACGGCTTTCGTATGAAATGCAAGAGGAGTTAAGAAATTCCGACAATAAGGATTAGTTTAAGCGAATCGGTCGCGATGACTTATCTGCCTGCTGGAAGGAACCGGCAGGGATCAAAATGATGGATGTGGAACATCAACTTTTCTCGAGACGATGCGGGGACAGGGATGCCCTATCGGTGAGCATTCACCGAGACCACTCGAGCAACACCCGATGAAGGATTCCTTGACCTTGGACACAGGCCAGTGGTGCTACCAAGCACCCGTCGTTGAAAGGAGAGACGATGCCCACCGCACGTGATAACAATGGCGGATCTCGCCGCAGTGGAAGCACCACAAAGAAAAATGCTTTTTGCTCTTTTTGCCGCAAAAGTTACCGTGATGTAGGCCCCCTGGTAGAAGGCCCCGGCGACGTATACATCTGTGGTGATTGCATCGAGCTCTGTCAGTCGATCCTCGATCAAGAGCGGCGAAGACGTGGGACATCAAAACAGCTGTTTTCTCAGGTGCCGACGCCTAGAGAAATCGTCGCTCACCTCGACGAATACGTGATCGGTCAAGAACACAGTAAGCGTGTTTTGGCCGTCGCCGTACACAGTCATTACAAGCGGTTGATGGCGGGCGATACGGACTCAGATATTGAAATTGAGAAATCGAACATTTTGCTGGTCGGCCCCACCGGCTCAGGTAAAACATTACTTGCACGCTCTCTCGCTCGGGCGCTTAACGTTCCCTTCGCGATTGGGGATGCAACCACTTTAACGGAGGCAGGCTACGTTGGCGAAGATGTGGAAAATCTTCTTCTCAAGCTTCTGCACGCGGCCGACTTTGATCTGGAGGCTGCTCAGCGTGGCGTATTGTATATCGATGAAATCGATAAAATTGGAAAGACCAGCCAAAACGTGTCTATCACACGCGATGTTTCGGGTGAGGGTGTCCAACAATCGTTGTTAAAAATGCTTGAGGGCACTACGGCGAATGTGCCGCCGCAAGGGGGACGCAAACATCCCGAGCAACAATATATCCAGATGGATACGACGAACATCCTGTTCATCTGCGGCGGAACCTTTGTCGGTATTGAAAAGATTATCGGCAAACGGCTTGGCAAACGGACGATTGGGTTTGGTCAGGAGTCAGGCTTTGAAAGCGATTCTGATCTCGCGAGTACGCTTCCGCATGTCACGAGTGATGATATTCTCGAATTTGGACTGATCCCTGAACTTGTCGGACGCTTGCCGGTACACTCCTCCCTGACACCGCTCGGGCGGGACGCTTTGGTTCGCGTATTGACGGAACCGAAGAATGCGTTGATCAAGCAGTATCAAAAGCTATTCGCAATGGAAGATGCGGAATTGGAGTTTACTGAGGGAGCCCTCTCCGCAATTGCAGAGAAAGCCCAACAGCGTGAAACCGGGGCCCGCGGAATCCGATCGATTATCGAACACATCATGCTGGATATCATGTTCGAACTTCCGGATCAGCCGGAGGGAGAAAAACACGTCGTCACCGAAGGCATGGTGCTTGGTCGCGAAAAGATGTTCCCTGTCGAGGGGCAGAAACAGCGTACGGCTTAACGCTTCTATAATGCAGCGATTACAGGCTAAATTGTAAGCCACTTTCGATCGAATCTCCCTCGCAAGAATTTGCGGTCACGCGGGAGCATTCGAGGGTGCGCTGCATTCTGAGTGGCGGAGTGTGAGTGGTTTTAACGCCGCGTCAACTCCTGTTTGGCGGTCTCAATCGCTTTTCTTTTTTCTTCATGCGAATTATTTCCTCTATTCGCGTGTCCACTACTTGACGTCGATTGCTGCAGAAGGATATTCGGGGTCTGTCGCTTGTGAAATTAAACGCGATAGAAAGAAAATCGATCCTGATAAAATAGAAATATGAGGAGTGCACATGCGTAGGTCTAAAATTTCGATCATCGGTGCAGGGAACGTCGGTGCAACCACAGCGCATTGGTGTGCCGCTGCCGAATTGGGGGACATCGTACTACTCGATATTCCTCAAACCGAGACCATGCCTGCAGGCAAGGCACTCGATTTGCTGGAGGCAAGCCCTATTATGGGATTCGACAGTCAAATTACGGGAACGACTGAATATAGCGACACTGCCGAGAGTGATATTGTTGTCATCACTGCTGGACTTCCCAGAAAACCGGGGATGAGTCGTGATGACTTGCTAAAAACCAACGCATCGATTGTGAGTGCGGTTTCTGAACAAGTTGGTAAATATAGCCCGAACGCGCATGTGATTGTGGTAAGTAATCCCCTTGACGCCATGGTCCAACGGGCTCAGAAAGTCACTGGATTTCCCCATTCCCGGGTTATGGGACAAGCGGGTGTCCTCGACACTGCCCGCTATCGAACATTCTTGGCGATGGAACTTGGCGTTAGCGTTGAGGATGTCCAGGCAATGCTAATGGGGGGCCACGGGGATACGATGGTTCCGCTCCGAACTTGCACATCGGTTGGTGGAATTCCCGTCAGCCAATTGCTCCCAGCAGCACGGCTTGAAGAAATTATTGAAAGAACTCGTAAGGGCGGTGGCGAAATTGTAAGCCTCCTAAAAACAGGAAGTGCTTTCTATGCACCGGCAGCTGCCACGACACAAATGGTCGAGGCTATCGTCAAGGACAAAAAACGACTTTTGCCGCTCGCTGCTTTTTGTGACCAGGAATATCAAGTGGGTGGATATTACGTCGGAGTGCCTGCAATTCTGGGAGCGGGAGGTGTTGAAAAAATCATAGAGTTGGAACTGGATGAGCACGAACAAGCTGAATTCCAGCAAAGCGTGGAAGCTGTGAAAGAACTGGTAAAAACGATGGAAGCTTTACTGGCATGATTTCTGCCTAACCTCATCTTCCACCACTTGTTTTGATAGCGATGCCAGTAGTTTCTTCCGTTCTACGCAGAGTCCCAAAGTCGCCTTGCCCTCAGGGTAAGTTGCAATGTAAAAAATCTTGGTCCCGCCGAACGCACGCTTCGCTTCGTAAGGGAGTCAAACACCTTTGTGCCTGGGAGCGGAGCAAATTGAAAACCTGGGC
>JAYYJN010000210.1:0-5961 GCA_036146215.1 Planctomycetota bacterium | reverse complement strand
GTATTGAGACGCATATCGTGCGCGTCTTCCATCATTCCGATGGCATCTAAATTGACCCGATCGAATACCGCAGGGTGGGCTTTTCCGGATAAATAATCTGCTCGTGAATCTACAGCCGCTTGGTTTCGTCGCAGTAAACTCTGGACGGTTGGCATTAATAGCTTTTCATTCTCGAGCTTTTTTCGAACGTCAGGAGCAAAGGAGCCGATCGCCCAAGAAACTGCACGGATAAATGGCTGATCGGTACCGGATGATCCTTGGGTGATAATTACATACGGCGTGTTGGTTGGGTACATATCGCCGCGGCCCTTACCCCACTTTTTAGTCTGAGATTTTCCATCTCGTGTGTTGCCGGCAATGTGATCCATGTGGGAAGGGTAAATATATACATTGTTATGCGTGTATTGATTTCGCAGTGCCCTCAGGCCATTTGGTGCACTATAGGCGCACCGAGGTTGGCTCCCTTTCTCGATTTGTTTATGGGCAGTCGATGAATTCCCAACAGTCGTGGAATTTCGAGTTGCAAATTGAAGACCCCATCCGACAGTTCGGGCTTCTGCTTTGCTATAAGGAAATTGCGTCATACCAGGCAACTGATCCAGCTGTACGCGGGAGTGACCATCGTCGCGATTATCCCAAATCGTACCATCTAGCCCGGACGCTGTTCCGTCGGCTATCCAACGCTCTAAAAGGGCATGGGCATCGCGGGCAATCTTGTACTCGTGAAGCTTTTGCTCCTTCACCGTTTTTTTCTGCTCTTGGCACCAGGCCGTTGAATTCGATAAGGCGAACGCACTCATGGCCAGCCGGATGGACATAAAGGCAAACACCAGGAAGAGTGGATGATTCCATCGCGTCATATTGGTAATCCAGATAAGGCAAGTAGGGTTACCGAGCGAGACAATTGAAAAACAGGCCATTCCGCAGCTCCGTGCTGCGACACTCGATTTTGCTTCTGTATGATTATATGATGTGATAAATCTGTTGGCTAATCCGTTTTACCATCGGCTGCAGGCACTTAGCGACCAAAATGACAAACGATCCGACTCGATTATCGCAATCCGAAACTGAGGTGACGATTACATACCAATCGTCCATCATTGATGATTCAGATCGCCCGGAACAAAGTACAAATTCGGGCAGCCTGCTGGATATTGCTCACGAGGATGTTCGGCTAGTCGATCTTCCAAAACGAATGATTAATGTTGGTGAGGTGATTGGCAAAGGCGGGATGGGTGTTGTTCGAATCGCGAGACAGCACCTACCGGATCGCGACGTCGCCGTCAAACGACTTCATCTGGCTAAAGCCCGAATGGCGAGGGCTTTGCTGGATGAGGCGATGATCATGGGGGGGTTAGAGCACCCAAATATTGTTCCTGTCCATTTAGTACGGTTGACGGAGGACAATAGCCCTGAAGTGGTAATGAAATATATCCAGGGAATTGCGTGGAGCGAGTCTCTCAACAAGGAACCCCAGGTTGATGGTGATCTTCTCGACGCAATTGAGGTGCTTCGGGCTGTTTGCCGGGCGGTAGAGTTCGCTCATTCACGCGGAGTTATACATCGCGACATTAAGCCTCACAACGTGATGTTAGGGAGGTTTGGCGAGGTATACCTCATGGATTGGGGCATAGCGGTGCGAACCACCAATCTTGAACAGGTTCCTGACGGGCTGGTCGGGACGCCGGGCTATCTCGCACCGGAGATGCTTAGTGGAATCGCCGGTGATGTCACATTTCAAACAGATGTTTTTTTGTTGGGGGCCACGCTACATGCAGTGTTGACTGGGGAGAGACGGCATCGGGCAAATAACGTTGTGGCTGCACTGGATGCCGCCGGAAAGGCGGTTCCGTATGAATATGGGCCAAATGTCCCTCCCGCGCTCGCTGATCTTGCAAACCGTGCCTGCACCAAAAACCCAGATGACCGACCTGAATCGGTTGCGGCATTTCGAGAATCGCTTGAAAAATATATTTCGCTTCGTGAAGCCTTTATGGTTCGAGACCGGGGAATCGAAAAATCTAAGGAATTTCAACGTCTGATCCAAAAGCAAGGAAAGCAGCAGATTGACGGGATTCAGATCCGCCAAAAATTTGCTGAAGCACGGTTCGGACTTGAACAGGCACTGCAAATGGCCTCTGACTGCGATGGCGTCATCCCCGAGCTACAGGTGTTGTTCCGCGCGATGACGCAATGGCTTGCAGCCAATAAGCACCTCGACGAGGCCGAACATCTACTGCTTTCTATGCCAAAGGAGGATCCTGAACTCATTGAACTAGTACGACTTCGAAAAGTGGAGGCGGCTCGCGAAGAGAAGGAGTTGGATTACTTGAAGAAGGTGGCGCCTGCCTATGATCCGAATGAAAATGCGACAGCTCGTCGAATATTTGGATTCATACTTATCGCGGTGGTCGCCTTGACGGTTGTGAGCGTGGTAATTCACGATGCGCTGTATCCGGCAGAGATATCTGCGGAACGATTATTAATCACCACAGGTACCGTAGCAGCAATCGTTTGCATCGCATTGTTTGCAGCAAAAAAATCGCTGTTTGCTACAAATCTTGGCAGTCGCCTTAGTCACACGATTGTGCTCGGGTTCTGCTCGGCGCCGGTGTTTGCGCTGGCGAGTATTCGAGCGGGCTATCCGGGCAATGCAATCATGATAGGTAATATGCTTTTTTGTGCACTTTCAATGGCCGCATCGCACCCGGTGGTCCGTAGTGGACGTGTTGCGGCGATTTTCGCAGTTTGTAATGTGCTTTTGACGGCTGTTTTTCCTAACTGGTCGCACAATGGGTTTATGTTGAGCACTGCATTCGCAGCCGTTTGCATCACTTACGATTGGGCGATTCGCGATGGGAAGAAAAACGAAAAACCAAACAGCCATTCGTTAGGTGGCGAAGAAAAATAAAACGGAGCGGACAGGATTCGAACCTGCGGATCCCTTACGGGATCACGGATTTAGCAAACCCGCGCTTTCGACCACTCAGCCACCGCTCCCTGGAACCAATCGCTTCCGGGCCTAGTCGGTGAAAAGCACCGCGACGAGCTGACGTCGTCGGTCCGGAGAAAACGATTGTACCGATTTTAGACAATCTCTTGGCTGTCGCAAGCCAGAAGCGCAGCACGTTACCAGGAATTGTTGACCTTTTCACCCACCCCGGTCGCGCATGGCCTATCTTTCAAAAGAAGCGTGAGAATTTCCCCCGTTTCAACACAAATCATCTTTTTCTGGAGTTTTCTTTATGCGTTATTGTGCCATCGTGCGTTTAGTGATTTTCGGGTCGAGCAGCTTGATTTCTCTGACAGCATGCGCGGAATTCGTCAGTCGTTCCGAGCTCAATAATGCAGTCAGTGTGATTTCACGTGCAGACTTGAAGTCCCATGTGGACGCTTTGGCAGATGACACCTTTGAAGGTCGAGCTGCGGGAACAAGGGGGGGACGCGCGGCGGCGGGGTATTTGCGAAAGCACCTTGCATCTCTCGGGCTTGAGGGTGGAGGTAGAGACGGGACGTTTGCACAACCGTTCCGAAACGGATGTCAAAATCTGCTTGCTATTATTCCCGGCAATGATCCCGCTTTGAGGGACGAATATATCGTGATTGGCGCGCATTACGACCACGTTGGCTACGGATCGAGAAGTAATAGTTACGGCCCAACGGGTTACATCCATAACGGTGCCGACGATAACGCAAGCGGTACGGCAGCGCTGCTTGAACTAGCCGAAGCGTTTACCGTCCAACCTAGTCGTCGAAGCATTTTAATTGCATTCTGGGATGCAGAAGAAAAAGGATTGTGGGGATCAAAGCACTTTATTTCAAATCCCACTATTCCGCTTGAGAATATAAAATTAGCGCTCAATATGGATATGGTAGGGCGTTTGCGAAACAATCAGCTGACAATTTACGGGACACGAACGTGGGAGAACGCAAGATCGATTTTGGCCTCAGTGAATACCAACATGGTAATGGCGAAGCCCATGGAAATTAACTTCGATTGGGAAATCAAGCCCAACAGTGACCACCATCCGTTTTACCTACAAAAAATACCATATTTCATGCCGCACACTGGACTGCATGACGATTATCACCGCCCTCGCGACGATGCACATAAGATAAATTCAGCGGGAATAGAGGCTGTTGCAAGATTCACCTTTCAAACGGTAATGCTGTTGGATGAACTCGATCAGATGCCCGCTTTTCGGGATAGTTCGAAAAGGGAGACACCGTTTGCAAAACGACGATTCGAAAAACCATTGAAGGCGCCAGAAAAACGCCTGGGTGTACGTTGGGCTTCGGAGGAGAATTCCAGTGGGGGTTTAACCGTTACCGGCACTGATTATAACTCTCCCGCGCGGGTTGGTGGAATCAGGCGGGGAGACCGAATGATTTCCTTTAATGGAATCTTATTAACGAGTGACGATGCAATGCGATCCGCGGTGTTCAACGCTCCATCCAAGTCCAATATCACACTTATCCGTCGTGGCGATGATACAGAGGAGCAAGTGGAAGTCGTATTGAGGGGCAAACCGATGCGGCTTGGATTATCCTGGCGAGAAGATACCGCCAATCCAAACACGCCGATGGTAAGTCGTATCATTCCCGGGTCTCCAGCAGCAAACGCAGGTCTAACAATCGCGGATCGAATTCACGCAGTAAACGGCCAACAGTGGGAATCCAGTGAGGCGCGACATCCTTTTCAGGGAGTCGAGTTTCCGATTACGATCATGTATGAGCGGAATGGAAGTCTCGATGAAGTAATTTTAACCGAAGGCGGTCAGAGTCGGCAAAATTGACTGACATTGAAACCCAGGAGTTTCAGTTACTGAGTTACGATTCTTCATCAGTTTCGCCTATTTCGGCTAAGGCGTTGCTCGCCGCGCGTTGCTCCGCTTCCTTTTTGCTATGGCCCCATGCTGGCGTATATTGGACGTTTTCAATCTTCGCGGCTACTAGAAATTGCTTGCTGTGATCGGGGCCTTTTTCTTCGATTACCTTATACGTGGGTGTTGTATTGCGCATTCGCTGAATTTTCTGCTGCAGTAGCGATTTATAATCGAGATCACCTCTTCCGCGATGAGCCATTTCAATTTCGTCATTAAGCAATCGTGAGATAAATTCCCGCGCACAATGAACGCCTCCGTCGAGATATATAGCTGCAACCAGCGATTCGAAAGTGTTCGAAAGCAGCGAAGACGGAAAATGGCTACCGCTTGAGATACCCCTTCCAACAATGATGAAGTCACCAAGATTAATACGGGCGCTAACCTTGGCACATGTTTGGCGACTGACGACGGAGGACTTGATTTGTGTCAGATCGCCTTCAAGTAGCGTTGGATACCTCTCAAATAATAATTCGCAAATAACGGAACCGAGAATCGCATCGCCAAGAAATTCTAGTCTTTCATTCGAGGCGAGTCTGTTTTCTGCTCCTGACGCGTGCGTAAGGGCCGATGTGAGCAGCGATTTATCGTTAAATACGTATCCAATTCGATCCTCACATGCCGAAATGTGAGCGTTAACAGGCTGTGTCATGCCGAAGATATTTCGCGACGGTTGATGGTTCAAAGATCCGTGCAGTGCGGGCTGACTCTATCAATCCCTGCATGGTTTGTCAACAAAGACCCAATGCTTGCATCGCGTTCTCCAGCGTACCGTCTGCATTATCCTATTCATCGACGAGCGATGTGATTTTCTGCTCATTATTTTCTGTTACAATGAAGGAACGAACGATAGTTTCGTGCGGATGCTGACCGCCGATGTCCTGGAATCGCATTAAGCGATGCCGGTGCTGAGTAGGACCAGATTGATGTGCCCCAATACACTCTACATCCCTGAGTTACGGGAAATGCTAGCTGCAGGGGACGACTCAGGCTTAAAAGATTTTTGCTTGGCAGTCCATCCTGCAGCGGTTGCCGATTTCACAGATTTACTTCTTCCCGATGAGGCATGGAGCGTACT
>JAYYJN010000209.1:0-4568 GCA_036146215.1 Planctomycetota bacterium | reverse complement strand
CATGAGAAATTTGATCCAAGACGCGCTGGTCGGATGAGAAAAAATGATTTTTTGCTCCGCAGCGAGCCGCGTGAGCAAATCTCCCGCAGCGATCGGTTCCCCCCAATCGACTCCATCAGACGAAACATAAATGGCATAGCTCTTGACCTGCCGACTTGCTTCTCCGCCAGAAAGGGTGGAATAAGTAATCCCCTCGATTACAGCCCGCTGCGGATTCTCAATGGTAATAAAATGAGGTGGCTCGGCTGGTTTACCACTCGTTTTTGACTGCCAATCCGTTCGGTTCGAGCCATCAAGCAATCGTTCCTTGCCTCTGCCTTGCTCAAAACTGCTGACCGAAAGTGATCCTCCAATCTGCTCTAAAGTCGATTTGCCAGTCGCGATTTCATGGCAGTGACGCTTTGGAATCTGAAGTTTCGTGGCCGGAAAAATATTGGTGAGCGACTCCGGTGGCCATTGGTGCAGCGGTCCGCGCACCTTCACTTTCTCAATATATACACCCTCACTTGGGTTCTCCTTCCGCCACGTGTGTTGGCTGAAGCAATGCACCGAGAGACTCTCACCGGGCATTAAAAACCCACGCACCGTATAACTTTTCACTTTTTGGTCGCCAACCGAAATGACATCAAGAAGCCGCTGGGGATGCGGTCGATCATCGGCAAAATAATATTTTCCTGCATGCACCTGAATCGTGACGTCCCCCTTAAAGTCACCAACTTTCGCCGCATCAAAGGTGATGTCATACCAGCCGGCAACCGGAGGAGAAAAATCGTCATAGAAAAAGGAATAGCTGTTTCCGTTATTAGCGCGTGTCCAAGAAAATAACATGCCCTTCTTATACGGCGTCGTATAAATGTTGTAGGTATGGTGACTATCTTTGAGCCGATTGGTGCTCCAGACATACTCGGGCAGAAATCCCGTCTCAGGAAACGCTACATCGAGTAGCTGTTCGGCCAGAGAAAAATAAGCCGACAACTGCTGCGGGGTAAGCCGAACACGTTGATCGGTATCGTACCGGCAAGTTCCACGATCATCCGGAACCGTGTGAGCTAGCTCCCGATCAGTACCCAATAAATCATTGATACTATGGTTTAATTCGAATCGGCTGATCCGCCGCCCAGAATCTGACACACCTGTCTCTTGTCGCTTGGCGAGCAGGCTTGCCATCTGCAATCGTTCTTGCTGACTCGGCTGATCTGCGTCAGCCGGGGGCATTCGCCGGGTGATGAGATGCTCGAACGCTAGTTTGGCATCCAATGCAGGCGTCTCGAGAAGCTTCTCAATATTAAATGTGCCTTCCGGTGCATCGCCAGAGTGACAAGAACTGCAAAAGGATTCAAATAACCTTGTCGTGCTATGCACCGGTTCATCAGCTGTCTCGCCGAACGAACACCGCACAAGCGTACCTACGACCATGACCTGAATAATCCTCAGTGCGTGGCGGAGACAAACACGACTGTTTTCGTTCATGCGTAGATCCGATCAAGGGGCGACATCCCCATTTTAACCGTCCTGCGCACTGCGTGGAAGGATTCCAGCATCTGCGAAGATTAACACTTACGCTTTATGTATCAGGGGTTTTTTCGCTATCTCCGATTGCGTTTCGAACCCGGTCAAACCCATGCTTGAGTTCATCTGCAACCATACCGAATGCAGTGAACACATTTTCCGCAGTCTCGCCCACTGCATCTGAAACCGGCTTGTAATGCTCAGAAAGCTCGTCGCATTTCGCAGCTAACCGATCGTATTCCTGCCTGGCATCCTGGCCAGCACGATCTAACTGTCGCTTCAATTCATCCCGCTGTTGCTGCAAGACACTGAACAATTCCTCGAACGAGGATTTATGATTTAATTTTGCCATTCCCATCATGCTCCGAAACTTAAGTAAAAACTCAGTGCGGTAAACAGCTACGTCGACAAGTTTATTCGCATTTCAGCCAAGCCGGATCAATCGGCATCTGCCATAAATCCTGCTTGCCCACGGTGCCCTCTCGGTCAGAGCGGAATAATAGAATTTTACCGTTAGCCGATACACTGGGGTTAGCCTCCGCAAAGTCAGTATTGGCAGTGACACCCAGATTCCTTGCTGGACCCCACGGATCGTCCTTCGACTTCCGGCACGTAACATACAAGTCAGAGCGACCGAAACCGGGTCGCTTGGAATGGAAAAACAGCGTAAGCCCATCTTCGGTGATCGCCGGGTTTGAATCGACCCATTTCGAGTTCACGTTGGGGCCCATATTTTTCACTGTGGTGAACGGACCATCAGGATCCTCGCGAGTGGCCACATAAATATCTTTGCTTCCGATACCGCCTGGACGATTCGAACTGAAATACATTGTTGTTCCGCCATCGGTTATCAGCGCTGCGGTATCAGCGTAATCGGTGATAATTTCTTTCCCAGGAACCGTTTGCACCTTTCCAAACGGTGCATCGAGCGACGGTCGCTTCGTGTAAAATAGATCGCGGTGGGTCTGGATTCCGTCCTTCGCTCCGTTAAATAATCTTTCGGAATGAAACACAAGAGTTTTGCCATCAGACGTGATCGACGGCCCTGAATCGAGATGAGGACTATTAATCTTCGGTCCCATATTTTCAACAATGGTCCACTCACCATCGGGGGTGTCACGACGGGCCCTGTAAAGATCTCGGTCCTGAGATCCCTCGCGCTCTGAAGAGAAGAACATTTCAAGACCGTTGCTGGTCATCTCGGGATTGAACTCTCCCTCTACTGAATTTACCGGCACGCCCATGTTTGTGGCGGTTAGCTTCGATGTGTCTGTATCGTAAATAATCTCTTTCGCACTCACTAATTCATTCTGGTTTGCGGTGGGGCTTTTCGTGCAACCCGACATTGCCATGAGGCCAGCCAAAATAAAAACGGACGCTAGTCGGGACGATTGCACCAGCCAAAAGCGAACCGCCAAATCTTCACATGCCCCATCCCGATGTTCCCGCACCATAGCTATCTCCCTCTATCCTAAGTATTAAATGACATGAATATGAGTTCTTTCCTCACAGGTTAAACCCTGTATCTTAATCAGTCTAGCATGCGATTCGCGAAACGGTTTAGCGATTGCCATTCTACTCGCCAGTCCGATACGACGAATAATGCAATAAACACTAACCACACGTCAATCATTTAGCTCGTAATAAAATCACTCTCAATGACTTGGAGGTTGCATATTGTGTTTTCTCAAAGGATTTTATCCTGCATCGCGTTGATATCGCTCCTGGTCTCATTCGCGATTGGATCGATCAGAGTGTGCAACGCGGCAAAACCACACGTAAGATCCGATCACCAGCTGAGGGTGAGCAACTCCGGGAAAACCAACGCCTGCCGCTACACGGTCTTCCTTCCGCCAAGCTACGGCTCCTCGAGTCGGAAATGGCCGTTGATTTTATTTTTGCACGGCGCCGGGGAGCGGGGCGAAGACCTCCGACGCGTTTCGAGGCACGGGCCTCCGAAGCTTGTCGCGTCAGGCGAAATGGATTTGCCGTTTATTGTCGTTGCACCACAGTGCCCAAAAGGTTCGTGGTGGAATGATCGAGACCAAATCGACAATCTTTCTCGATTAGTTTCAGAGCTTGAAACGAATTACCGAATCGACAAGCGTCGAATTTATTTGACAGGGCTGAGCATGGGCGGATACGGCACATGGTCTCTTGCGGCCTCGGATCCTTCCCGCTTTGCGGCGATCGCGCCAATCTGCGGCGGCGGCAACCTTCGCGATGCTGGAATTATAAAAGATATTCCCATATGGGTTTTTCACGGGGCACGTGACAACGTTGTTCCAGTTTCTGAATCGAAACAGATGGTCCAAGCGATTCGAGCAGCTGGGGGAGAACCAGAATTCACCATCTATCCGAAGGCGGGCCACGACTCCTGGACCGCGTCCTATGAGAATCCAGATCTGTATCAATGGTTCTTAAAACACCAACTGCCCGAAACCTAAAGGCGTTGCATTTTGAACGCATCGAATACTGATCCTAAATATGTCTCAACCTCCGTCGCGCGGTTTTTTGCGATTGGAACCTTTTTGGCCATTGTGTTTCTGTTTTTTTTATCCTATCGCTCACAGGGCTTAGCTTGGTCGCTGTTCAATCTTTCCCTTTCGAGTGACCAAAAACTCGTCGCCATTCGAGACGCATTTCATGCCTGGGGATTACTTGCGCCCCTTGCTTACTTAATGCTCGTCACCGGAGAGGTTGTGATCGCTCCGATTCCCGGCACTCTACTATATTTGCCGGGAGGGATGCTATTCGGCGGTTTTTGGGGCGGCACGCTTGCCGTGGCTGGGAACACGATCGGTGCCGGAATCAGTTGCCAACTTATGCGTTCTCTGCTCGGCACTAATGCCAGAGAAAGAATTGCGCAACAAAGTTTTTTCAAACAAAATCGAGATCGGATCGAGCGACATGGAATTGCAATTATTGTGTTACTAAGACTCAATCCACTGACATCTTCCGATCTGGTATCGTATGCCGCCGGCGCGACTAAAATCCCGTTGCATCACGTGATGATCGGAACCATGATCGGGATGGCGCCCTTGTGTTATGTGCAGGCC
>JAYYJN010000208.1:0-2774 GCA_036146215.1 Planctomycetota bacterium | reverse complement strand
GAAAGGGCTGTTTAGTGTTTTGGAAGCATGGACGGGATCATCGGAAAGGAATCTATGTTGTCTGGCAAAAACAAGAATAAATTACTCGCGATTTTCCAATCGCCAGTTCTATGGGGTTCCGCTGCATCGTTCGGTTTTTATTATGCGATCCAATCGGGCCTGTTTCAGCATCCGCTCGTTTATCGATATTTCGCCAGCCATCCTGTCGAATACATTGCGACGACCATGTTTTTTGTTGGACTTGCAAGCCTTGTGCTTAAATTTTTCCAACTTTTATGGCAACCTAATGTGAGCGGAGTTTCCGTACTCGGCCCCTTTGTCCAAGAAGAGGTGAATGTCTCCAATTGTAGCCATCTCTTATCCACCATAGATCAGAAGCCGAAAAAAATTCGACAGAGTGCTTTGGCTGACAGGATAATTCGTGGTATTCAATATGTCAGTCGGCGAAAGACGTGTGAGGGTCTTGAGTCCCACTTGCGTCTGCTTGCCGAACAAGCTGAGGAGCGTTCATCTTCAGAATACTCCACGGTTCGAATTATTATCTCAACAATTCCGATCTTAGGATTTCTTGGTACGGTAATCGGTATCACGCGAGCAGTTGCAGAGTTAGCAAGTCTTGTTGGTGACATATCTTTTGAAGAAGCAATCAACTCCGTTGTTTCAGGATTAAGTGTTGCGTTCGATACCACGGCACTCGCCCTGGCATTATCGATTATCCTGATGTTTGGCATGTTCTTCGTAAATCGCTGGGAGTCGTCACGATTATCGCAAATTGAGGACCAGGCAGAGTCCGCTCTCATCGGTCGATTTTACGAGGAAGTTGAACAGGAGGATCCACATCTTGCCGCAATCCGTTCAATCGGCAGCGAGGTGATTCATTCCACCGAGCGACTAGTTGACCGCCAGGCCGAGATTTGGCGTCACACGATTGACGAGGCAGATGAAAAATGGAGAGCGACTGCGACCACGACCGAAAAACAGCTTGAGACTGCTTTAAGCCGGGTGCTGCAGACTACCGCACAAACCCATTGTGACCAATTAGCCGAGCTAGAAAGCCTTAGTCGTAAGGAACGACAGGAAATTGCAAAATCGCTTCAGGTTGCTGCTGAGGCTGGTGTAACCCAACAGCGGGAATGCACTCGACAAACTGAATTAATGCTTAATGTTGCCGAGGCCACTGAACAGATCGTAAAACTCGAACATGCTCTTAACCAAAACCTTAGCGCACTTCACACATCACGTGATTTTGACCAGACAATCCATAGCCTAACTGCGGCAATCAGTCTGCTCAATTCCCGCATCAGCAGCGTCAAAACTCCCGCATTGCCCGTTCGCCTCACTCCAGATTCCGCCGGAGAGAATGCCGCATGAAACGCTCCGCCGGATCCCAGCGGATAACACTATTTCCATTTCTCGCCGTGCTCATCTGCACGATGGGTTCGCTGTTGGTGTTATTAGTTGTGATCTCGAAACGTGCGCAAGCAACCGCTGAAACTTCGGTTCAGCAGGCTGATGAAGCAGAAATAAACGAGATCCATCGTCAGCGTGAGGAATTAACCGCAGATATGGAGAAGATGCATGGCATGCGGCGACAGATCACCGATTATTTGGCCGAACGACGAAAGGCGCTTTCGCATATTGAGGATCACATGCGGAGACTTGGCGAACAAATCAGAAGACTCCAAGCACAGGAGGATCAAGATGGATTGCAAGTCGCCGAAAAGGACAGTCTTGAATCTTTACAGCAAGAGCTAAAAAGCCTTGATGCATCCAAAAAGGAACTTGAATCTTTGATCAAGGAGCTACTCGCGAAGCCCTTAAAGAAGTCCACTTCCTATAGAATCGTGCCCTATAATGGAGCAAATGGCACCAAAAGAATGCCCATTTATATTGAGTGTGCTGCTGATGGCGTTTATTTCCAGCCCGAGGGCATTCATTTAACAGAAGATGATTTCGCCCGTCCTTTGGGGCCGGAAAATCCATTGGCTGCTGGCATCCGTGCTCAAAGCAGTTTTTTACGGCAGCACCGGGCGAGCCCGACCGAGAGCATCGACCCTTACCCTTTGCTAATCGTTCGTCCCTCGGGGATCGCTGCTTATTATGCGGCTCGTATTGCCATCCGGAGTTGGGAGTCAGAGTTTGGCTATGAGCTGGTCGATGGCGAAATCGAGCTCGACTTTTCACCACCGGATCCCACGTTGGCTCGTGTAACCCAGGAAGCTGTAAATATCGCTCGCCCGCGGCATCAATTTATGGTTGAAAGGGCACGAGAAATTGCATTCCGAGCAGGTTCGCGTAATTCAGCAGAAGGAGGAAACGGACGTGGCCGGATGGTCGCTGCCGGACACGGCGACGATGGAAATGGATTCGGCGGTGGAACCGGATCGAGTGCGTTTGGCGGCCCAAATAACCAGGGTTTGGATCGGCCAATGCACGGCTCAGATGTTGACCGAAACCGGGGCGCGCTCAGACGTGCGGAAGCGGCGCGAAAGGCGGCAGCGGAAGCAAGACTTGGGACTTTGGCTGATCAAAAAAACGGTGGTGGCACTCGCGGTGACCACCGCTCACTTACTGGCACGCCAGGTAATGAACAGGCAGGGAATCAGGAAACCACTGGACAACGCGATGGACAACGCAATGGGCAAAGCGACAGGCTAAGCAACATGCAAAGCAACGTACAAGTTAGCGGACAAAGCACCGGACAAGTTGGCGAACAAGGTAGCGGACAAAACACCGGAAAAGTTGGCGGACAAGGTAGCGGACAAGGCGGCACC
>JAYYJN010000207.1:0-10141 GCA_036146215.1 Planctomycetota bacterium | reverse complement strand
CGCCGGACGAAACCATTCGCCATCGCGGGGATCTTCTATCTCTTTTCTACTGTGTCTCTGCTTTTCCTGGTCCTTGTCCTTGTCCTTGTCCGATCTCGATCCGAAATCCTTCGGATCAATTCCCCAGTCCGCCGTGCGGCTGCTGGGTAAACCCCGGGGGATCCGCCGCAGGGGGGGGTGAACTGGACGGTGGCTCCGGCGCACTCTCCAGATTCCGCACGCGTTCTTCCATTTCTTTGCCAGGTTTGAACGTGACCACAAACTTTTCGCCTACAAAGACCTTTTCACCCGTCCGGGGGTTTCGTGCCTTGCGGGCCGCACGTCGCTTCACCTCAAAGACACCGAAGTTGCGCAGCTCGATCCGCCCTAAAGCGCTATTGCCGCCCTTACTTAGGTTCGATCGGGTGTCCTCCACCAGGGTGTCGACGATGGCGTCAAACGTCTTTTGGACGATTTCCTTCGTCTTCAGCTGAGTAAGCCCGATCTCATCAGAAATTGTCTTGACAATCTCTTTCTTGGTCACGATACAGTTCTCCAATCCGCCGACGTTGTTCGGGGACATCCGGTGAACCCTCTTACAGGTGCCAAGTCTAGGTGCAGTAAGCATTAGTGTCAAGATCATTCGCCCGAAATCCAGCCCATTAACTCAAAATACACGAACAGGTAATTAACGCGTAAGCCCAACAATAAAAACGACTTATGATGTGTAATGCAATACCCGAAGGCCCTTTTTCACCCTAACCCGTTAAATTCAATGGGTTAAAGTTAAAACCGGCCAGCAGACAATCAGGCTCATAACCGTTATCGTTCCCTCAGGCCGCAAACTTTAACCATATTGCCATCCAGACAAATGGTCTACTGGCGTGAACTGCCCTGCGAATTCAGATTGAGATCACCTTACGTCGCTTTTCAATCTCCTCCAGCGGCACAAGCGGGCCGTTTCCGGCACCAGGGCACGACCTGCAGGTCGCCTCCCAGGCCGCGGGAGTCGCAAGATTTGAATCCCAGAAGGGCCAGGTGCGGCATTGCCCAGGCCGCACCGGGTAGACCCGGCATCGCCGGGTGTCAGGATCGAGAAACACACAATCGCCGCTTGCAAACTCGACAAGGCTCCTACGTGGGCCGACTTTACGAACAAATCGCCGAACGAACACATCGCGATCCAGTGTGAGCCAGGCCGCAAGCTGATCAATTTCCTCGTCACTGACCCAGACGTAACCAGGCGCGCCGGTACAGCAGTCTCCACACCCGGTACATTCAAATGCGAGCCCCTCCGCGGCATACCAAACGTCCGGCGGTCGCCGGCGGGTATCACCGTCCGAATTTGCATCAGCCGTCATGAAAAACCTTCCCCCGCTAAATGGTCTGCTTCAATGCCACTGGATACCCAAATCATCCCCCGATTTGATACATGGCTCGACCGGGCCGTGAAAATTCCGGTGTATCGATCCCGTGTCCCGCTTTCTTATCGGAAACCGCCTCCGCAAATTTTTCGGCTAATTGCGCAGCTAACTGCACATCATCAACATCGCCCTTCCGCAACAACGACCGTAGATCCCATTCCCGCGTCGAAAACAGACAGTTGCGGATTTGACCCTCAGCGGTGAGTCGCAGCCTGTCGCAGTCGCCACAGAATGGGGCAGTTACCGGGTTAATAAATCCAACACGGCCCGGTCGATCGGGAAAACCATAATCAATTGCCGGCTGGCTCGCATCTCGTCGCTCGACCGGAATCAATTGACCATATGACTTTTCGATTACTGCCCGCACCGCCTCGCCAGAGAGCACTTGCTTGCTCCGCCAGGCCTCGTCTGCATCAAGCGGCATGAACTCAATAAACCGCAACTCCAGGCCGCGCTCAAATGCATAGGCGGCAAGCGGCACGATGTCCTCCTCAGTGAGACCGCGAATCGACAAGGCATTAAGCCTGATCTTCGTAAAGCCAGCATCCTGTGCAGCGGCAATACCCTCCAGCACTCGATGCAATCCTTGACGACGGGCAATCTTTTCAAACACCTCTTCGCGTAACGTATCAAGACTGATGTTAATTCGATCAAGTCCCGCTCGGGCTAAGTGTGCCGCTTGCTCGGCCAGTAGCAATCCGTTGGTCGTCAACGCCACCTCTTCGACGCCATCAATGCGAACCAAGCGATCGATCAAGTGCCAGACCTCTGAACGCACAAGTGGCTCGCCGCCAGTGATGCGGAATTTATGAATCCCCAAGCCGGTAGCCGCGGTAACAACGCGGGTTATCTCTTCATAGGTCAAAATTTCCTTCCGCGGTAAAAACTCCAATGCACCGTCAGGCATGCAATAAAAACAGCGAATATTGCAGCGATCGGTCACACTAATCCGCAAACTACGGTGAACACGACCAAAACGATCGACAAGCGGAGCAGGGGGCGAGGAGAAATCCAACATGCGTTTGACTTCTGGTTTTACACTTTGTTTGCGTTGGGGATCCCAATTATTCTACACGTTCCCGGTCTGTACGGGGAACTTCGGCCAGGCCCGGATGCACCCATTCGCACTGTCCGTCGGCCCAATTTTCTCGCTTCCAGATCGGAACTCGCTCTTTGAGGGTGTCGATCAGCCATTGCCCGGCGGCAAACGCCTCGGCTCGGTGTGGCCCACTGACCCCAATCGCGACACTTGCCTCTCCAATCTCGAGATGTCCGATGCGATGCGTGATGGCAATCTGCTCAAGCGGCCACCGAGCCATTGCCTCTGCCGCAAGTTTTTCCATCTCTGCGATTGCCATCGGACGATACGCCGTATAGTCAAGCGAGGCTGTTTCTCGCCCCTCGGTCACTTTACGCGTCGTGCCAAGAAACATCAGCACCGCACCGGCCTGGTCGGATGCGACCGCGTCGAGCACCGCGTCCCGATCGATAGGGGCTTCCGTAAGCTCAATTCTCGAAGACATCTTGGATCCTGTCACTCGGCCGCGGCGATTCTCATCCTCCGCTGACCGGAGGGATGATCGCCACCTCTTGTTCGGCGGTCAATAGCGTGGCGTCGCTCGCGTATTGCTGATCAACTGCAATCTGCAGGCTCCCGGCAAACGGAACGAGTTGGGGAAAGCGGGCAAACAGTTGCTCTCGCAACTGGGAAACCGTCGCCCCTTCGGGCAACGAAAGGGTCAGCGACTCGCAACGCGCCAGATCTCTCGCCACGGCAAATAATTGAATCGAAATGTCCATCGTATATCACATCTTTCCGCCATGCGCTGCTGTTGCGAGAACGCCTCAAGAGACCGTAAGTTCGCCACTCTCCTGATGCAACGGATTTCGGGCGCCGGCCATCAAACCGTAACTCCAAGCAAGTAATTTCATCGGGTGCACGGTCGGCTTGGTCGTTCCCTGTTCCATCTGAATTTTACAGCAACTGCACTCGGTTGTCCCGGCGTGAAATTGCGGATCTCGCACCGCGGAAATCAAGTCAAAACCGGCCCGCAGACTGCTTCGATAATTCTTGCGCACCAGTCCAAACGTGCCGGCCATTCCGGAACAGCCATTCTCGGACCGTTTGACCGAGATGCCAGGAATCAACTTAAGCAGATTTTCACCCGGCGAGCCGACCTCGAGACTTCGAAGGTGACACGGTTGATGATAAATTAATTGAGTCGCAAGCGGCCCTAAATCAAGCCGCATTTTTCCAGCTTGGTGCAGTTTCCACAAATAATCGCAACTCTCTTGCGTATGCTGGGCCACCAATGCCGCTTCTTCACCTCCGAGCAGATTTGGATATTCATGAATTAAGCAACTCGCAGCGGATGGCTCACTGGTAACAATCGTATATCCCTGGTGGATCCGCTCAGCGAGGATTTCCACGTTGTATCTCGCGATTTTTTTTGCCAAATCCACAGCGCCGAGTGAAACCGCGGCCATTCCGGACTGCATCTGCCTCGGATCCACAAGCACGGAAACACCGTTGTGCGATAGCACATTGACCGTTGCCTCTGCCAGGGCTGTGTCGTGATAATTCGCAAATAGATCGACGAAATACAAAACCTTGGGACCGTCTCCTCGATGAGACCGAGTCCATTTTTTGCGGGCTGCGAGTTTAAGGAAACTCTGACTCGCAAATTTCGGCAATTTCCTGCCCTGCGCCAGCGAAAATGATTTCTCCATCAAAAATCGCATCACGCGATTTGAAAGCGCCCAATTCGCCAGCCGCGGTATGCGGGTGCCCAATGCCCCGAACCGATCGAGTCGGGCGAGTGTCCAGTCACTCGGTCGCATCCCGGTCACGGCAAGATGTGCCGCCTTGGCCTCAACCATCAACTTCGGAATGTCCACGGAAGCGGGGCAATCGAGCCGACATTGATGACAGTTAACGCACAGGTCGACCACACCTTTGAAGTCGTCCGAGGCGATCGACCCCTCATCCAGACGACCGTTAAGCACACCACGGATCAAGTTTGCCTTGGCTCGCGGCGAGGATTCCTCGCGGGGCGAGAGTCGAAAAATCGGGCACATCCGAACATCGTCCGAGCCACTGCGGCATGCACCGCAGCCGTTGCAATTGCGGGCGGCATGGGCAATGCCCTCGGCATCCCAGTGCAATTGCAACTGCACGGTGGCCCCGGGGGTCTTCGATTTTTCAGAAGCGGGCGAGGGAAGCGGAAAATCGTTCGCTGTATCTATCGGCACGGTGCCAACCGGGCGCAAATTGCGGGTGAGTGTCTCGCCTTGGGAGATAATTTTCCCTGGATTGAGGATACCCTGGGGATCAAAGATCTGTTTGATCTCACGAAATGTTTGGTAAAGTGCACCGGCTTGCTGCGGCACGAACTGGCTGCGACTGAGTCCGTCCCCATGCTCGCCGCTGATGGTTCCGCCGCGTTGAAGCACTTCCTCGTAAACCTCTCTCGCAATCCGTTCCATATCTTCCACATCGGCTCTCGAGGCCAAATCTAGCAGCGGCCGGATATGAAGCTGTCCGTGGCCGGCATGCGCGAAGATTGATGCAGTCACTCCATATCGACGCAGAATTTCAAATAGATGATTGAAAAAGTCGGGCAATTGAGCAGGGGCAATCGCTACGTCCTCAATAAAGGGCAGCGGTCGACTCGTTCCTTTCAACCGATAGAGCGTGGGCACTACCTTTCTCGCCAGATCCCAATAAATCTCAACGTCCTCCGGGTCGGTCGTCATCTGCGCACCGATCGGTGGATGCTTACCTGACTTGACGCGATCGAGAATCGTTTCAAGTTGCTGATGCGCACTGCTTGCAGAATCAGCCTGCACCTCAACCAGCAAGACTGTCTCGGTCTCGGGGGGGATCAATAAATCGAAACGGACATCGTTTTCGCGGGCCAGACTCAAATGCCGGCGATCGATTAGATCGCATGCAGAAATAGGCTCTTGCCGCACATCCATCACGGCGTGGGCAGCGTCCACCAGGCGGTCAAATAACAACAATACGACACCCCGCGCAGCGGGCAAGGGCTCAGTAGCAAATGTGGCCTCCGTGATTAAACCGAGCGTTCCCTCCGAGCCCGCAAACAACCGAGCCATATCAAGCGTGTCGCGGGAAAGCAGGTCGTGTAATTGATAGCCCGAACGATCGAGCTGACTTGCCCGTGACGATTGTTTGATGATTTCCGCATCGCGTTGCAGGATGGCAGCGACACGCTCGACCAACTCGCGCCGCCGTGGCTGGGGATCTCGTTCACGAACCAGCGGCTCCTTTGAAAAATCGACCACATCGCCGTCGGCTAATACGACACGCACAGAGCGCACATAACGGCGAGTAGAACCGTATTGCAAAAAATGACTGCCTGACGCATCAATTGCCAGCACGCTCCCCATAGTGGTCACCGCGCTCATTGCCGGATCAGGACCGAACAAACGACCCTGCCGCGACAACTGCCTATTGAGCGATGCTAGCACGACGCCAGGCTGCACAGTCGCAGTATGCTTGGTAACCGTGCCGATGCGATTCATGTATCGAGAGAAATCAATCACGATTCCGGACCCAAGCGATTCGCCAGCCAGACCCGTGCCCGCGCCCCGAGGGTGTATGGGAATGTTATGCTCTGCGGCGTACTGGACACACGCAGTCACATCGCGAATATGACGTGGCCGGACCACCGCCGCGGGACGAATCTCATAAACACTCGCGTCGCTGGCGTAGAGTTGCAGAAAAAGATCGTCGCAGAGCACATCGCCTGCTAAGAGGCCACTCAAATCCTCCTTGATGCGTACTTGTTCCTGATCCATTACTAGACCCGTGGAGACAGATTTTGATCGGGATCGACACCCGGGTTTGATGCACTCGCTTCCTGACGCGCAGCTTCTTGTCGATAGCGTTCATGGATTTCCAGATTGAACGGCGTGTGTGCATCATCTTCGTCGTAGCCGCGGTAATGGGCACCACACCGGTAGCAGACGATTGCATCGCGGACCAGCAGATAAAGTAGTACGTCAATCGCAGCCGTGATGAACAAAATACCAAAGGTGAGGAAGAGTTGGTGGCGGTACCAGGCGTAACAGCTAGCGATCGAGCCGGCGACCACGATCATCACGCCCAGCCGCTGTGGAAAATCTTTTCGAATAAACAGATCACGACTGCGGCAGATGACACACTGAGAAATTCCCTGCGAATCGACCGCATCCGGGGGCACCCGACAAACCTGATCACAGGACGCACAGGGAATTTCTGTGGTCTCTTCATCCAACGGGCTACGACCCGTTTTTTCACAACTGGGACAACGGAATACGACTTCCATCGCTCTATTATAAGCCCTTCGGGGGTTGGGCACAGGGTCAAAGTGGTGCCCGTTACAGCGGATACGGGGTTGTCACTGAAAGTAACTGGGACATCAGTTCGCCCGTAAAAACCGTCACTGCCGCCACATACAAAATGCCGGTAGCGCTCTGCGTGTTGGGAATGCGAAGTGTTCGCTCCACCATCCACGTCATCACCAGCGGAGCTGCCAGCCCAGTCACCCACCGCAGCACGACAAACCAGGGCGCAGGCAGTATGCCCTCTGAATAGGTTGCCCCCAATCCTGCGCCACAGACAACCATCCGCAGCAGCAACGCAACGACCATCCAGGCGAGCAGTCGCCGCAAGGGAGCCATCTGCATCGTGGGTGTGTTGAGATACCAGTGTCCAAGCAGCATCGCTCCCAGTGTCACCCCGAGTAGCACGCCACTGCTCGGACCATCGCAGAACCAAAGCAGTCGGGCAAGCGACGAAAGCGGAAGGGCTTCTCGGCCGTGTGATCCATCAAACCCACCAAAACCCTCCAGCAATTGCGGTGTCCCCAGCAACACCCCCGCCAGAGTCACGAGCACGATCAGCCCGAGAACCACCCGCCCGCTCCGGACGGCCTGATAAAGATAGCAGACCGATCCGACGTAGCCCAGAATTGCCCCTGTCAACGCCACATAGGCGGCGACCGATCCGATGACGACAAGAAATGCAAGGACGGCAAGACCGAGCACCACATATAAGTGGTTGCGAAAAAAACCGGCGGTCACCTGCACCGGGGAGGTTACCAACATGGCGAAGGTCAGGCCGAACGCCAAACGCATTAAGAACTCAAAAAGAATCGTCACGGATTACTGTCGATTCGTATAAATCAGCGACATGATTTCAGAGCGACTTGACGCATTCTGACGAAACAGACCCTTCATTGCTGAAGTTACGCATAAACTGCCCGGCTTCCTGACACCACGGATGGTCATGCAGGTGTGTGTGGCTTCAATGACCACGGCCACGCCTTTCGCACCGAGTTCTTCTTCCAATAGATCTGCCACTGTTTGCGTCATGCGTTCCTGCACTTGTGGGCGTCGGGCGACAATCTCGACGACTCGCGCGAGCTTACTCAGGCCCACGACTTTACCGCTGGGCACGTACCCGATGTGAGCCTTGCCACCAAAGGGGCACAAATGATGTTCGCAAAAGCTGTTGAAGCTGATGTCGCGGACCAAAACTACATCGTTGTATGACTCGGTAAAGAACTTTTTCAGATGCGGTCTGGGATCCTCATGTAAACCGGAAAAGACTTCCGCGTACATGCGGGCCACGCGTGCCGGGGTCTCGAGCAATCCCTCGCGGTCCGGGTCTTCCCCTACAGCAAAGAGAATTTCCCGGACGGCCCGTTCGATGCGTGCATGATCCACACCTCCCACCGACAGACCCGTTTCCGGCTCATCCAATTCCCCAACGAGACTACCCTCCATGGGCTGCTCGACCTCTTTACTGATCGACATTCGCTCAGACTCCCGGTCTTTCATGTTTTTGGTTTAGTGCGACAAGTTTTACGAATCGATACTAGATCCCACTGCTGGAGCGGTCAAGTCGCGCATGGCACGATGTGGGCGGAAAACAGCAACTAGTGCCTGCGTCTTACCCACATTATTGCCCGCACTTCAATTAACACTGAAGTCTGGCGGGAATACGCCAGCCGGGGTAAGCGGTCGCGTGGAACGCAACGCCGGTTCACATAGCCGCTGTTGCAAGATTGCCGCCCGATGTTCGATATCTGTCTCGGCCAGGAGTTGCACTTTCAATTCCATATCAAGCGGAAGCGTATGCGCAATCAGGTCAGTTAATACCGCGAGCGAAAGATCCCGATCGAGCAGACCGTCCAGACAGCTAAGGTCCTGAATCTCTGAAGCAAGATGCTTTTTAAACGCGTTAAGCAATAAATCACGCAATTTCTGTCGCTGCGATTCGCTGCCGGCCGGTTCCTGTTCCTCGAGCGCAACAACTTCCGCCCGACGATATGGTTCCCAAGCTGGAAGTTCAGCACACAGCCGGATGCGGGCTACGCCGATCACCAATAAATTGGAACAACCATCCGCGAGTTTTTGGTGGGATACGATCTTTGTAAGACAAGCGACTGGTTCTAGCGAAGGGAGACTGGTGATCTCCTGTTCGCAGGAGGCGAGAACCGGAAGGGCAATTAGCTGATCGTCGTTTAGTGCATCGGCAAGCAGCGCCCGATATCGATGTTCGAAAACGTGCAAGGGCTGCATCACATGGGGAAACATGACCAGCCCAGGAATCGGAAACAAACGCGCCGATTCTGGCTGCGCGTTGAGGTTAAAAGACCAATCGCTCATTACCCATCTCCCGATCACTCAAATTTGTCAGTGCTGATATCGGACGACCCGTATCGGCGTCGAACTCTGAAAACTTACTCCACGGCCTCTTCGCTCCCTTCGGCAATGGCTCTGGTTAATGCCTCTTCGTCGAGATGAATCTCCGGAATCAACTCCGGATTAACCTCAACGGCTGCTGCGCCATCGTCCTGAGCGAGCATTTCCCCGAAACATTCCTCCATTTCAAGGAAAAGATGATCCAGATCACAACCCAGATGCATGGGTCGATATGGATCGAGGTAAGCCCGAGAACTGTGGTAAAGCTTCTTCGCACCTCGCACATTCCCGTTGCAGAAATGGTGCAGTGCCACCGCCACTTGAATCAGGCCCTGATAAAATGTGCGGCTTTCGCCACGATATTCTGCCCAAAGCTCTTCCCACACATCGTGCGCCTCGAAGAACTCACAGTTATTAAACAGTTCAATGCCCGCACGGTAGTGCGACAGGTTATCGGTCGAGTCGGTCATGCTTGCCCTTTGTAAAAACCCTCGCTCCGGGCCGATTATAAACACCGCGGTATGAAGCGGCCAGTCAATAATGCCATCACTCTACAGCCTGGAACGATCGGGGTGAATAAAGTGATGGAATTCGATGCAAAAATCCTTGACAATTGGCTGCATGCTAAGCCAGAATGACTCACCAAGTGCGCCGCAGAGTTGTGTTTTTTTTTGTCTCCCCGCCGGACATTGAAACAGCCCGCAAATCGCGACGCATAATGCCTATTTTGCCGGGCCGCTTGGGTCAAACCGGACATGCGACACATGCGAACGTGCGGGCGGATAGATATCGATGCGACAAGGGGGCATTGAGTTGCCGTGGTCACCAGCACAAAAAATCTCGCGGAAAGTAGCGCTGAAGAGAAACGTTTCGCGGGTCGCATAGTACGGGCACTCACGACCGATTATCCAGACGCGTCTTGTTCGCTTCGCTTTGATTCTCCGTTGCAGCTTCTCGTCGCGACAATTCTCTCGGCCCAATGCACCGACGAGCGGGTCAATCTGGTGACGGAGAAACTCTTT
>JAYYJN010000206.1:0-16511 GCA_036146215.1 Planctomycetota bacterium | reverse complement strand
ACCTGTTGCTCAAAGAAGACGTCTCGCTGTTCCCGCTCGGCGTAAGTCGGTGTGGTCCGTGCCAGCGGGAACTGCACAACAACGCAAGTAGAAACGCACCATAGAAACAGCCGCTGGATAATTTGCTGCGAGGGGCAATGCATGAAGCCATTCTCACGCTGGGACCGACTTGTTTCGACTCAACGTCCGCTCGGGGAAAAGTGCCCCGAACGTACAGCCACATTATAGCACAATCGGGGAAACCAGAGTTGCTCTATCAGAGCGTTACCTTGCCTGCGGTGAACGCCCCCTTTTTACGCTCACGCGCTTCGATCAGTGCAGTAGACCAAGGCAATGGCTGACTATTCTGTCTCGGCTTTCTCTTGGGTGACCCCTTTTCCGAGTGCGTAATCTTTCGGCTTCAATCCTTTGCGGAACTTGTTGCGACCGAAGGTGCTCGGTTCGTAAGGGTCAACATAGTCGACGTCGGACTTCTCCGGAATTTTATCCTCCATGTTCAAGCACCAGTACACACCGTTCACGATAATACGCCGCAAGTCTTCGCTTGCTAGATCCTCCGACGCGCCAATCGTGCTCGTCACGACACGTGCCTTTTTGAAATTGGCTGGCCGTTCCCAGGCCCAGATCATCGGCATGACCGGTTTGTCAAAGTTCGGTGGGTCACTCGGTTTCATACCCTTGAGAACTTGGCCGTAAGCCAACACGACCGCTTCCTCGGGAAGTTCGTCGACTTGATAAACGTCGGTCGGTCCCCAGATGTCGCCGCTAACCCCTTGCATCATCGGATGGTTGCGATGGCGTCCGTTGACCAGGCCCCGTGTGCTTTCGACCGCATGATGTCCGTGATGTCCTCGCCACGTTTCACCAAGATATAAACCGCCGAAACCACCGGAACCGGAACTGCTTCGGGTGTCATAGTTGGCGTAAGGGGATCCCCGTTTTTCCAGATTTTTGAACGCGAGTACCGTGCAGCGGAAGGCGAGAATCGGTTTGCCGGATTCGACATATTTTACAAAATATTTCATTTGCGAATCGGGTAACTCGAGATCCATCCCGAGCATCACCAGCATGTCGGCCGAATCAAGTTGTTCGATTCCCGGAATGTTGTCTGCCGTATTCGGGTCGATCGTGCCGTTCTCTTTATTGATTGCAAACAGAACGGTGCAATCGAAGCCATGTTTCTGAGATAATATTTTGGCCAGCATCGTCAGTCCCTCCTCGGCCCGGTATTCCCAACCGGCGGCAATCAGCACCACTTTCTTGCCGTTCGCCATATCGGCTGGTGGCGGGTAATGCATCCATTGTTCATCGGCATTTGCCGAGCAGAAGAACGTGAGCGACAGCAGCATTGCCACGGGAAGCTGAAAGCGAATCATCGGGGTCTCCTCACGGGGAACATAACCAAACCAAACATGTCGCAAGAACAAAAAAAGTGCTGCACGTAATTTAACCCCCCGATTCCTAGCGGGCTACCTGCCTTGGTGAGTGCCAAGTGTGCATGGAGATCGTTATAATCGCGGAAGAAAATTTGAATTTTTACGGAGCATCTATGGATACGACGATTTTTTTCTCGGCCCGCCGAACATTTTTTGTCTTCGTCTGTTGCATTACAGGCGGTCTTGCCACGGCAGAAGAAACAGGCATGTGGATGCCTGCCGATGGGCCTTTAAAAACCCGCTGGACCGACAGCGTGACCCCCGATACCGCCTGGCCCGAGTATCCGAGACCGCAAATGACGCGGAAACGTTGGAAAAATCTCAACGGTTTATGGCAATATGCAATCACCAAGCGCGAGGCGGCTGAGCCTGTCAGCATGGAAGGCGAGATCCTAGTCCCCTACCCCGTGGAGTCTGCGCTCTCGGGTGTGATGCGGCGACTTGGTTATACCCAGCGATTGTGGTATCGCCACGTGTTCGAGGTTCCCGATAGCTTCCGCGACGAACGGCTACTGCTTCACTTCGGCGCAGTCGACTGGGAAGCGACCGTCTGGATCAATGACCGCAAGGTAGGCACGCATCGTGGTGGCTATGATCCCTTTTCATTTGACATCACTGAATTTCTGGTGCCGGGTGAGCGGCAGAAGATTGTCGTGTCGGTTTGGGATCCGACCGACACAGGCTATCAGCCCCGCGGCAAGCAGGTCCTACGGACCGAAGGGGTCTGGTATACGGCCAGCAGTGGTATCTGGCAGACCGTATGGCTGGAACCGGTGCCGGAAAAACATATCGATCGACTCCGCATTGTGCCCGATGTCGATAACGGTTTGGTCAGCGTGGCGGCCGATGCGGCGGGTGCCGAAAATTGCGAATTAATCGTGCGGGTCATGGAGGATGGCCGCGTGCTCGGTGAACAGCAAGGAGCGACCGATCAGCCGGTTACGCTGCCGATGCCGGGGGCGACGCTCTGGTCGCATAAAAATCCGAAACTGTATGATTTGGAAATATTGCTCGCCCGAGGCGGGGAGATCGTCGACCGGGTCGGCAGTTATTTCGGCATGCGAAAAATAAGCCTTGGAAAAGATGCACTTGGTCGGACGCGGATTCTGCTGAACAACCAACCGGTGTTCCAATATGGTTTACTCGATCAGGGTTTTTGGCCTGACGGACTTTATACGGCACCGAGTGACGAAGCGCTGCGCTACGACATTGAAGTCACCAAAGCGCTAGGGTTCAACCTGATCCGCAAACACGTGAAGGTGGAGCCCGCGCGGTGGTATTACTGGTGCGATCGTATGGGGATGCTGGTCTGGCAGGATATGCCCAATGGTGACCGTTTTCTGAATGTGTTCAAGCCGACTCCGGATCCGGACTTGATTCGAACTCGTGCATCAGCGGCTCAGTACGAGCGCGAATTGCTGCAGATGATTACCAATCTTGAAAATCATCCTTCGATTCTGATTTGGATTCCTTTCAACGAGGGCTGGGGACAGTTTGATACGGCGCGCATTACGGAGTTGGTCAAACGGCGTGATCCCTCAAGGCTGGTCGATTCAGCAAGTGGCCTTGTTGATCGGGGAACCGGAGATGTGAACGATTTGCACAACTATCTGGGGCTTAGTGTTCCGACACCCGAGCCGGAGCGGGCTGTGGTGTTAGGCGAGTTCGGTGGCTTGGGTCGTCGCGTCGAAGGGCATATGTGGAAAGACAAAGGCGACTGGGATTATCGCAAAATTAATGATCGCGATCGATTGACCGATGCTTATTGCGAACTGGTGAAAAATCTTGAGGTGATGCAGGGCCGCGGGCTTTCCGGTGCGGTCTACACACAGACCACCGATGTTGAGATTGAGGTCAACGGTCATCTGACGTATGACCGGGAGCAATTCAAGCTTGATCAAGATCGAGTACGGGCGGCGAACTTACGTTTGCAGGAGAAGCTGCCGCTGCTCGCTACGTTGCAACCCACTTCAGAACGTGATGGTCAACGATGGCGGATGAGCGAAACACAACCAGAGGGTGAATGGATGGCTGTCGATTTTGATGATACGAAATGGACGCAAGCTCCCGGTGCTTTTGGTGACAAGGAAAAGCATCCGCTGCTGGTCGGGACGCAGTGGACAACCGGGAAGCGTTGGTTCCGTCGACCCTTCATCGTTCCTGAAAATCCCGAAGGTGAAATCGGGCTCTTGGTCCATCATGTGGGTGATGCGAAAATTTTTCTCAACGGCGAACAAGTCATTGATCAGACCCGGCGGGGTCCGATGGCCGGCTATCGCCTACTCCGACTGACCGAATCGCAACAGGCCGAGTTGCGCCCGGGAAGTTGGAATCAACTAGCAATCGCAATCGAACCGGGGGAAGAAGAAAATTTCTTCGACGCGGGTGTGGTTTTTGTGCATCCCCAAGACCCGTAGTGCCACTAAGTCGATAAAAGCCGGTTTGGAGGCGATTTACCTTCTGTTCCGTTACGTTGGGGCGGGCACCTTTTTGGTGTAAAATAGAGGCAGCGTCCGGTCCGTTGAGCTCACTCCCGCCGTCAGTCATGTACCGACTCATTCCTCGCATCGTTCTCTGCTTCCCACTTATGTTTGGTTTGAGCAGTGCACGCGCGGACGAGACGCTATTCCGCGAGCAGGTTGCGCCTCTGTTGATCGACCGCTGCTTGAGTTGCCACAACGAGGAGCGTACTGAAGGAGGTCTTTCACTGACAACGGCTGAGTCTTCGTTTGCCGGTGGCGATAGCGGTGAAGCAATCGTGCAGGGGGATTCAGAGAGCAGTTATCTTGTCGAGCGGATCTTGCCGGTGGACGGCAAAGCGGAAATGCCCGAAGGGCAACCGCCGCTGGAGGATGCTCAGATTGCACTGATTCGGCAATGGATCGACCAGGGCGCCGAGTGGCCGCAAGATCTGGTCCTCGAGCTACCGACATGGTGGTCGTTTGCGGCGCTGGAGAAACCGCCAATTCCTGCTTTGAAAGATTCCCAATGGGTGCGGAATCCAATCGATCATTTTATTCTGAACGCCTTAGACGAAAGACAGTTGCGTCCCAGTGCGGAGGCGGACCGCAAGACCCTAATCCGTCGACTCTCCTACGATCTGTTGGGTTTGCCGCCCTCGCCGGAAGAGGTACACCAATTTGTGCATGATTCGCGTCCGGATGCGTATGTGCAGTTGGTCGACCGAATGCTCGCCTCGCCCCGCTATGGCGAACGCTGGGGCCGACATTGGTTGGATGTTGTGCACTATGGTGAAACGCACGGATATGACAAAGACAAAATGCGTCCGCATGCTTGGCCCTACCGGGATTATGTGATCCGCTCATTCAATGCAGACAAACCGTACACCCGCTTTATTCATGAACAAGTTGCCGGTGATGTGCTCTTCCCCGGTTCGGTCGATGGGATTGAAGCTTTGGGCTTTATCGCGGCAGGTCCTTGGGATCATGTGGGGCACGCTGAAGTTCCCGAAACGAAGATTGATGGCAAAGTGGCGCGACACTTGGATCGCGATGATATGGTCCGCAACACGATGATGACCTTTATGAGTCTTACGGTCGGCTGCGCACAGTGCCATGATCACAAATTTGACCCCATTACGCAGGAAGATTATTACAGCCTGCAGGCGGTGTTCGCAGCGATTGATCGAGCAGATCATCAATATCACGACGATCCCGAATTGACGCTTCGTCGGCAATCCTTACGCAAGCGAGGTCGAACATTGCAGCAGCGAGAGCGAAAGCTGAAGCGCGAAATCGACGCAGCAGAAAAAAAACTGGTGGCCGAGAAAAAGAAGTTGGAGGAGACCGACGCCAAAGTGCGGGACCTGCAGGCGGTTTCCTCGGTATCCGACTTGGCGGATGCGATCGCTGAAAAAAAACAGGAGCTCACAGCCCTCTCGACCACCCTCGATGGTATTCGTAAGGATTTGGGCGATCTTCCCGAACCGAAGATCGCCTACATCGGAAAGGTGCATTATGGGGGCGGCACGTTTGTCGGCCGAGGATACCAGGGCGGTCGTCCGAGGACGATCCACGTGCTCAACCGCGGCAGCGTCACCACCCCCGGGCCGGAGGTCGGTCCCGGCGCACTCGAGTGCATTGAGGGGCCAGTGGCCCGGTTTGAGATTCCCGCCGATGCGGGCGAAGGGGAACGCAGAATGCATCTAGCTCGCTGGTTGACCGATTCTAAAAATCCGCTGCCCTGGCGTTCCTTGGCAAATCGGATTTGGCAGTTTCATTTCGGTCGCGGCCTGGTGGATACCCCGGGCGACTTTGGTCGCATGGGAGCCAAGCCCTCGCATCCGGAACTGCTCGAATTTTTAGCGGCAACACTTCGCGATAGTGAATCGATCAAGCAGTTGCATCGCATGATCGTGACCAGTGCAACGTACCGGCAGACGAGCACAGCAGATCCGGAACTTGCAGGTTTGGCTGAACCGATCGATTCAGACAATCGTTTTTATTGGCGGATGAATCGCCGCCGCTTGGAGGCGGAGGCAGTAAGAGATGCGGTGCTGCATGCCGCAGGAAAACTCGACCTGCGGATGGGGGGGCCCAGTTTTAAAGACTTTGTGATCGATAAGCCGGAACACTCGCCGCACTATGAATATCACTTGCACGACCCGACCGATCCGGCAAGCCACCGGAGGGCCGTCTATCGATTTGTGGTTCGCTCTCAAACCCAACCGTTCTTAACGGTCATGGATTGTGCCGACCCTTCGATGCTGGTTGCCAAGCGGAATGTGACGATCTCTCCCCTGCAGAGCCTGGCCCTGCTGAACAATCAACTCATGCTGGTGATGGCCAGTGCCTGTGCCGAGCAGGCAGAAGCGGCGGGTGGAGCAATTGACGAGCAGGTTGCTGCTGCGTTTCGCCGTGCACTTTCCAGAGATCCCACCAAAACCGAGTTATCCGCCCTGACCAGCTATGCCAGTAACCATGGATTGGCCAATACTTGCCGGGTGATTTATAATTTGAACGAATTCGTATTTGTTGATTAGGACGATTTGCCATGACCCGCTCGGCGTTTCCACACACGAATATCTCCCCCCGCCGATCGCGGCGCGAGATGCTCATGGAGAGTGCCGGTGGTCTCGGAGGAATTGCCCTGGCGAGCATGCTTGCGGGTGAAAAAGCGATCGCCGGTGAACAACATGTTGAGGTGGTGCATCACCCACCACGAGCCAAACGGGTGGTGCAGCTTTTTATGTCTGGTGCAGCCAGCCATCTCGATCTGTATGACTTCAAGCCGGAATTAGTCAAACGACATGGTGAGCCCTCTGATTTCGGTGAACATGTCGAGGCATTCCAGAATGGACTCGGGCCCTGGCTGAAACCGATCTGGGATTTTAAGCCGTATGGTGAGTCGGGAAAATTACTCTCGGATGTCACCGCTGATCTGGGAGCAGTCGTCGACAAAATTGCGTTTGTTCATAATATGGTGGGCAAAACCGGCGTGCATTCCCAAGGTACCTTGCTGCAGTCAACCGGTTTTGATCGCCCCGGATTCCCGGCCATGGGAGCATGGGTCAGCTATGGTCTGGGGAGCATGAACGAAAACCTGCCCACTTTTGTGGTGCTACCGGATCACCGTGGGTTGGGGCCCAACGGAACGAAAAACTGGGATGCGGCCTTTTTGCCCTCTTCGCGTCAAGGGACGGTCATCTTTCCTAACCGCGAGGTTCCGATCAATGATCTCTATCCGGCGAAGCAAGGCACGTTTATCACCCGCGATAGTCACCGGGAAGGTGTAGAGTTGATCAATCAACTCGGCCGTGCACACGCTGAATCGCGTGATGACGATCCGCGTCTCGAGGCGCGGATCCGTAGTTATGAGTTAGCTGCCCGCATGCAACTTGCCGCGCCAGAAGCACTCGATACGTCGGACGAACCGGAGCATGTCCTGAAACTTTATGGGCTCGATCATATTCCTTCCGCATACGACAAAGAAATCAATGCTCGAGAAGAAACCGTTTATTTCTCCCAGAAGTGCCTCGTCGCACGGCGACTGCTGGAGCGGGGCGTGCGGTTTGTGCAGATCTGGTCTGGTGCCGACAATCGGTTTCCCAGGCGGAACTGGGATTCGCATGAAGATGTTCGTCGAGATCATGGCCCACTGACCCGTGGAATGTCGCGGGGTGCATCCGCTTTGATCTCGGACTTGGCGCAGCGTGGTATGCTTGAAGATACGGTCGTGTTATGGACCACCGAGTTCGGTCGGATGCCCTCCTCACAAGGTGGCAAAGGCCGCGACCACAATCCCTATTGTTTCACCAATTGGCTGTGCGGGGGTGGCGTCCGCGGAGGGGTCACTTATGGGGAAAGTGATCAGTGGGGCTACAAACCACTGGATCGTGAACACCCAACCCAGGTTTATGACATCCATGCCACGATTCTGCATCTGCTTGGCATCGATCACAAGCGGCTCACCGTACGACACAACGGCATCGACCGTCGTTTGACCGACGTGCATGGCCACGTGATTCACGATATTCTCGCATAGACTAGCGATTAGACTAGCCTTCGCTGGCGATAATCTCTACGCCCGAAAGCAATGTGCGACCTGCGACAGGTGTCAATTCGATCTGCAGTGCTTTTCCAGCCGGCACCTTTTTAAACTCTTTGACCAGCAAGCGATCTTTTCCACCGGCTTCTTTAACCACATCGAGTGACTCGAGTACGCGGTTTCCATCGAGTGAGACATCAAATAGCCGCTCACCCGGTGCCACGTTGTCCGGTTCGGAGAAAATGAGCCTGACATCGTACTCCCGACTATCACGAACCTCATCTCCGAGTGCGATTGTGAGTGACGTTAATCCTTCGCCACCCGAAGCGGCGACAAACCGTTCTTCCCCCCCGTCGATCCGCGAAGGATGTTGGCGGAACCACCTCGGGTTGTCGGTCACTATTTCAACTGGCACATCGGGGGAGGGTCCGGCGACGTTGGTCAAGCGATAATTGTGTTGTCCCCGTTGTGGATAATCGAGCCAAAGTGTTCCTGAGTCCGCCTGCCGATCTCCCGGGGCGGCGAGATTAATACCGACACGGTTAACCGGTCCGCTCGGTGATTTCATCGCACTGTAGGTCCACGTTTCCATATCGGGGATATGCGTCAAGGCGAGGGATGTGAATAGCGAGTAGGCGCAAGTGCAACCGTGTCCGAAATTTGGTGCATTGAGGATGCCTCCAGCGGGGATCAGGCTATTGCGACAACCGGTGCGAAAGCCTTTGAGCCTACCGGTTGAGACGTCTTTCATATTGGTGAAGCCAGCCGAGTCAGCACGAAAGGTCATCAAGTGCTCGTTGGCGATCGCATAATTGCAATGATGTCCATGCGCTGTGAATTCCCAGTCGACCGGTTGCCCACTGAGCGGGTGCTGCATCTGAATCGGTTCACCGGTTTCAAGAAAATATTGAACCCCCGGGCCACGCTGATCAATGATCCGATCTTTCCACAGAATGAGCCGGTCCCAACGGCTCTCGGGATGCCCGAGAAAACCTTTACTTTTGGCCGTCTTTTGCCACATGATCTCTCCGGTGTCTCCACGGTGTGCCTGAATGTTTTCGTGGTTGGACGCGACCAGAATGTCTTGTCCTTCCTTGAACGCAAGCCAGGTCATCACCATGGGCGTTTCCTGGCTCCAGATTTCTTCGCCGGTTGCCACATCCAGTGCACGGAGTGTGCGGACTTTCCCCGTGTCGGGGACGACCCCTGCACGCCCGATATCGTTGTAGAGTGCTTTGATATGTCCGTCGAAATAGTACACCCGGTCGCCTCCGATGGCTACGATCGGACAGCTTGCCTCAGGCGAATGATCCCAGACAAGATCACCCGTTTTCCGATTGAGGGCGACCATCCGTGTCGGTACGCTCGCCTCAAGCTTTGAGGTATCGAAAATCGATGCGATCAGCAGATCGTTCCAGACACGAATCCTTCCCCAACGTGCGGTCGCTTCAGGTAATTTGAATTCGGCAAGTGTTTTGCCTGTTACCGGGTCAATCCAAAGGCACCGATCGGGGTAGGTTAGATAGATGCCATCTTCCACGGCAAGGAAATGGTAACCGGTGTGATGATCTCCGTCGTAAAAATTACCACGCCTCCCGGGGCTGGATCCTTTTTCGATGGTCTTTTCCCAAAGGATACGTCCGGTGTAGATGTCGACTGCGGCCAGCGTCGTATGACCTTGCAGAAACATCCGCCCGTCGATCACGGTCAAACTCGGCCCCCAGAAATGACGGTCGAAGAAATACTTGGTGTCTGAGGCGGGGCCGCCATACCAGAGAATGCCAAGCGGTAATTGAACCCGGAGATCCTGACTCATGAGCGAATTGGAGGGATCACCATATTCGTGCGACCAGTTGGCTGCACCTTCCAATGCTCCTTGCCGTTTGAGCAGGCTCCAGGAACCGATACGGGCAAGCTCCGCACCCGGTAGTTGTTCTAGTAACGGGGCAAGGGTTGCATGGTCGGCATCGGTAAGCGGCAGCATCGCGGCACCACCATACGGGCGGATCATTTCAAACATTGCGGTCCAGCCTTCCACGTCATCCGCTTTCGGCAGTCGTTCCGCATCGCAGACCACCGTGAGGGTAGCAAAATAGGGCGGGAGACGCAGCGCAAGCGGATCACCAGCAATCGCGGTTAGTCGATCGCCATAGAGGCCCTCACTATCAGTTTTATTTCGTAGCGAGGTAATTTTTTCCTCGTTCGGATCAATCACCAGCAGTGCCAATTGTGTCTCTTCAAGCAACGGATTTAACCATTTGTCTTCTGCCCCCCACACAAGGCAGAAACCATTTCGATCGGGAAGGGTCGCAACAGCCTCCCGAACCGGAAACCCGGTGGCTCGCGCTTGGTCGGTGACCGCGGAAATGTTTCCTTGCTCTTGTGGCGGATAAATCCTAGCAAGCGTCTCCTCAGCGCCGAAGCAGAGGAGTTGACCTTCTGCGGTAGCAACAAACAGCCGGTCGTCAGCTGCCAATAGCGATGTCGGAGTTCCGTCGATCACTGTTGCCCAGGTGATCTTTGCCGGTTGGCCCGCAGTGGGCGGTTCAGCAGCGAATACGGCATTTCCCAGCCGACCATAAACCCGATGGCCGGCTTTCATATCAACGGTGAGCTCACCCGCGCGAAATCGCGCGGCGCTAATCGCTCCAAGCGCGTCTTTGATTTGCTTTGACTTGATAAACCAACTCGCTTTAAAGGGTGGTGCGGCGGCGGGACGGTTTCCCTCTGCCGGCTTCGGTTCAGGCTGCTTGAGGATATCGGCGGCAACCAGATTATCGCCTTGGGCAATGTAAAACTTAGACCCATCGCTCACCGGACGCGGCGCATTGATCGGCAACATTGCCTTCGTCTCCAGATCAATAACGCGTTGGCCATGGAACAGCCAATTTTCGCTGGCGGTTACAAAATAGTCGGTCAGGCCGCGACTGTTGTAAGCCAGCGGTGCTATTTCTTCTGCTTTGATGTCAAAGAGACCGACCGTGGCTCGACCACAGGGGATGAACAGGTTTCCTTCGCTCTCGACAAGATAACCTTGTGGCGTCATGTCGGTGAGCGTCACCACGCCGAAGGCCGAATCAGGGGTCGCGCCACTCGCAATTTTTTCCAGATCGAGCCAATAAAGAAATGTGCCCTCGAAAGGCCAGACCCCAACGGTGAAATAGAGTTTTCCATCAGCAATCACGGGCCCGCCACGCACAGGAAGCACCGAGCTCATGCGATCGTTCCCAATAACGCGCCTGGCGGCAGGTGCCGCTTTGAATTTCCATAATAACTTTCCACTCTCATTGGCGAGACAATAAATGCATCCATCATCGGAACCGAAGTAGACTCGATTGTCGCTTGAGACCGGTGCAAAGCGGACAGGACCCTCGGCAAAAAATTTCCATTTCTCAGCGCCCGTATGCGTGTCGAATGCCGTGACTGAATCGTTTTGTGCCGAACCCAGGAAAAGCGTTTCACCCACCACGATCGGTTCGTAACTGCCATCAAAAACCAACCGAGGATCTTCTGGCCATGCTGGCTTTGGGGGGGCAAATTGACGAACCCACTGAAGCGAAAGATTTGCCGGAATAGCATCGGGTGATGTTGCTGAACGCGCTGCATTGAATCGCCAGGCGGGCCAGTCTGCTGCCGTCAACGTGGTTGATGCGGCAACACCTGAAACGAGACTCAAAACACACAGACAGCAAAACCTTCTGGCAGCCATGGGGAACCTCAACGGGGTGAGACAATGATTGAAGCTTTAACGTCAAAACAGACCCTTATTGTACCGCCGCCAAGATGCCTTTGGTAGTTTCCTCCGACTCAGATCGAGGCGGCTTTTCGGTTACAATGCGGGTGCCATGGAGATTTAGGGAGCGCTATAATGGCGATCGCGAAGATCGACCCAGAGCGTCTTTAAAAATTGGCAGGAATCGGCATTTGCCGCTATGAGTCTGAGTATCCAAGGGCGAATTATGTTTCAACGCATTGCTTTTGTAAGTGCGCTGCTTTTGATACCGCCCAGTTTTTTAGCTTGCCCGGCTCTGATGGCGGCAGAAGAGGCACGTCCCCCGAATATCATCCTGATCATGGCCGATGATTTGGGATATGGAGATATTAGTCCTTATGGGGGTTGGGTGAAGACACCACACTTGCAATCGCTCGCTGATGAAGGTGTGCAGTTTATGGACTTCCATGCGAGTGCAAGCGTCTGTTCGCCGACACGCGCCGGATTGTTGACAGGACTGTATCAACAAAGGTTGGGCATCCCGGGTGTATTGTATGCCAATCCCGCGCGACCAGAGCACTATGCGGGGCTTAGCGCAGAACAGACGACCATGGCCGAAGTGTTTCGGGATCACGGATATCGCACGGCACTCTTTGGAAAATGGCACCTTGGATATCAAGCGAAGCATAACCCTACACTTCATGGGTTTGATGAATTCCGTGGCTTTGTCAGCGGGAACATTGATTATCATTCTCATATTGATTTAATGGGCCGCGAGGACTGGTGGCAGGATCAAGCAAAGAAAAAAGATAAGGGTTACCTTACCGACTTAATTTCCGAATATGCCGTCGATTTCATTGAGGCAAACGCGGATCGCCCATTTTTTTTATACCTTCCACATCCTGCACCCCATCTGCCGTTTCAGGGACGAAATGATCCTCCTGACCGCACGGTCGGTGGAAAATTTCCAGTGGCCGGAACCGTTCGGGATCGTAAACGCGCCTACCGTGAAATGGTCGAGTCGATGGATGCCGGCGTTGGTCTAATCAGGGATGCGTTGAAAAAATATCAGCTCGAAAAAAATACAATCATCTGGTTTTTTTCAGACAATGGTGCGCTTTCTTCGGTCGGCTCTAATAAACCTCTGCGAGGCCAGAAAGGAGAAGACTGGGAGGGTGGACACCGTGTCCCCTCGATTATTAGTTGGCCCACGCATGTCGCCCCACGAAAGACAGATGTCTTGAGTTCAACGCTTGATGTAATGCCCACGGTCCTAGATTTGGCAGGAATTCATTTTTCCGGAAAAATGGATGGTGTTGATCTGAGCCGATTTTTACTCGATGGCGAATTTCCGAAGCAGGGTCGCAAACTTTTTTGGTGGGGAGACCAAAAACAGGCTTGGAAAGGCGCGGCGATGCGCGATGGACCTTACAAACTCGTCGTCGATCGGTCTCAAAATCAACGAGCGAGTATCTATCTGTTTGATCTTCGAAAAGATCTCGCAGAGCAGCATGATATTGCTCGGCAAAATCCCGAGCAGCTTAAAAAGATGCTCGGTGATCTTACGACGTGGCACCGCGACGTGAAACGAAAACACTAATAACTTTTAACAACAGGCGCCGCAGAAAACAGAAAAACGTTGATCCTAAGCGGGCCGCATCGAATAGACAAAGAACGTAAAAGGAGGTGTTCATGACTAATATTGAGCAACTCATTATTCGTGATGACTTTTATCCTGACCCTGATTTAATCCGACAACAAGCGCTCGAAAAACAATATCATGCGCCGCCGGGCAGCACCAAACGGCTGGCCAAGACAGCGGTTTGCACGGATCAAGAGGCCCGCGAACTTTTTGAGCTTGTAAAGCCGCTCGTGCCATATGACGATGTAGTCAGTTTTCGCGTGTTGTTTCGTTATACGCTTGCCGGCACCGTAAAGAAAACACACTGCCATATCGATGGCACCTCCTATGCAGGGATTGTTTATCTAACGCTTCCGCAGCACTGTGCCGGGGGGACTACGATCTATCGGCATAAGGCAACCGGCGATCTGATTTTTAACCCTGAGCATCGCGAACAGTATGATCTTCAAGACCAAAGCCAGTGGGAGATTGCCGAGGAGGTAGAGATGAAACACAATCGATTGGTGATGTATCCGGGGCAGATGTTTCACGCGCTTACCCCTGTATTTTTCGGCGATGATATTTCCAATGGCCGACTAACCCAGAATATCTTTGTTATGCGTCCCGGGGATGCCGCGTTGAACCAAAGGAGTTAGGGTTGCGATGAATGCCGCTGAACGGGCGCTCTTTGAACAGGTCTCCAGGTTTGCAGCTCAAATAGATTCGCAAGAGTTATTGGAATACTTTGCGGATCCGGTAGTCATCTTTGCAGCGCCGCGATCCGGCAGTACCTTGCTTTTTGAGACGCTCAAGACAGCGGAAACCCTCTGGACGATCGGAGGAGAGTCTCATATTGCTTTTATTGGACTTCCGCAGTTGCATCCTAGAGAGAAAAATTTTGTTTCCGGCCGACTCAGCGCGGAGGATGCTACGGATCCAGTGTGCCATTGGATGCGATCTTTATTCCTCTGGCTCGCCAAGAATCATCAAGGGCAACGCTATATGCAACTGGCAGAGCATGAGCGTCCCGTGACTATTCGTTTCTTAGAGAAGACTCCACGGAATGCCTTGAACATCGGATTTATGAGAAAGGTGTTTCCCTCGATGCGTGCGTTGTTTCTCTACCGGGATCCGCGTGAGAACATTGCCAGTATTATCGAGGCCTGGGATGAGGGGGGAAAAACCGGAAGGTTCGTTACGTTTCGTGATCTGCCGAAATGGGACCGTGATCGTTGGTGTCTACTTTTGCCTCCTGGGTGGCAAGAATTACGTGGATGCAGTCTTGCTGAAATCGCGACATTTCAATGGAGATCGGCTAATCAGGCGATTTTGGACGATCTGCGTGCTCAAGAAGGTCTTGCTTGGTTATCGCTTTCTTATGACAAACTGATCAATGCCACAAGAGACACGATAGACCGCGTCGCAGCATTTATTGATATTCCAATGACAGGTGAACTTCGAAAGCGGGTTTCCCAACCACTGCCTCTCTCCAATACAATTGTGAAAGCACCACAGCGTGAAAAATGGAAAAAACACGAGCAGGTAATCCAGGAACTTCAGCACGCTTATGCGCCACTTCAGCAGGCGTTGGATGCCCTCGGGGGGATGTAATGCAAGATTTTCGGTTAAGCGAATGTGGTCAAGGCCACAAGGAGCAAACGCGTTGATTCGATCACAAAATATGACGTATCGCTTTCTGGAACAAACATTAATCGTTGCTTGTCTTTTCTTGGGTTCGCTACTTCTTAAAGCCCCTGTCGCCCGGGCCGATTCGCCTGAGCGACCGAACATTGTTTTTATTCTTGCTGATGATCTGGGTTACGGTGATCTGGGCTGCTATGGACAGCCGCGAATTAAGACGCCTCATCTTGACACGATGGCCGACGAGGGGATGCGATTCACGCGTTTCTATGCCGGCTCCACCGTTTGTGCGCCATCGCGGTGTACGCTCATGACCGGGCTACATACGGGACACTGTCTGATCCGTGGAAATCGGCGGGTCGATCTTCGAGACGAGGATTATACGGTTGCAGAAATGCTCCAGGCTGCCGGCTACCGAACCGGTATGTTCGGCAAGTGGGGACTCGGCACCGAGGGAGGTACCGGTTTGCCCTCACGCCAGGGTTTCGATGAATTCTTTGGCTATCTCGACCAGTCACATGCCCATAACTATTACCCAACGTTTCTGATTCGGGGTACCGAACGACAGCAACTCGATAATGTAGTGCCTAATCCGGGCCGCCAAGGGCAGGGTGTTGCCAGTGAGAAAAAGACGTATAGCCATGATCTGATAATGCGAGAGGCACTCGATTTCGTAGAGCGGAATCGAGATGAAGCATTTTTCCTCTATCTACCGGTGACCATTCCTCACGCAAATAATGAAGCGGGCGATGAGGGAATGGAAGTTCCGAGTCTTGGAATCTATGCGGATCGCGATTGGCCCGGGCCGGAAAAAGGTCGGGCTGCAATGATCAGCTATCTCGACCGCGATATCGGTCAATTGATGCAAAAATTAAAGGATTTGGGGATTGATCAGCGGACGATCGTTTTTTTCACCAGTGACAATGGCCCACATAATGAGGGCGGTTCGCAGTCCGCTTTTTTTAATTCTTCCGGTTCGCTGCGAGGGTCGAAGCGATATCTCTATGAAGGTGGTATTCGCGTACCGCTGATCGTGCGGTGGCCGAAAAAAATTGCGGCGGGAACCGAGAGCAACCATGTCGCAGCGTTTTGGGACTTCATGCCCACCGCGGCCGACCTGGCGGATACGAAGGCTCCCCCTGGAATTGATGGGATTTCGTTTGCTCCTACGTTGCTTGGGGAGGGCAAACAAAAAGAACATGATTACTTGTATTGGGAGTTCCACGAGTATGGAAAAATTCAGGCGCTGCTGATTGAGAATCACAAAGCATTAAGGGGGTTAGGCAAGGAGGTATTGCTCTACGATCTAGCGGCCGATCCGACCGAGACCAAAGATATTTCCCAGACGCGTCCAGATCTGGTGAAGCGGGTCGAGAAGATTTTTGCCAAAGAGCGCACCCCTTCCGAGATTTGGCCCCTCCGTTATGAGGCGGGGCCACGTTAAAGTTAACTCGCGGTGGTCTGACGCATCATTGCAATCAACATTGCGGGCAGCACGAAGGAAATCAAGGAATGCCTGCAACTTCTCCCCGATCACTGCCCGAAAAGGAGGCAGTTCCGACCGCTGGCGACTCGAAAGTGCCGCAAGGCAGCC
>JAYYJN010000205.1:0-7828 GCA_036146215.1 Planctomycetota bacterium | reverse complement strand
CCAAAGCGGCGCGGTTTGAGGCAGACGATTCGATCGGACCTATGCTTGAAAGTGCATTGGATCATTGCGGCTTGCTCGATGAAATTGGATTCACTCGTTATTGTGTTTCGCTGAAAGACTCTGATCCTGCTCACGTGATCGAAGTGAATCGGCGGTTTGCGTCCGAACGCCCCGATATCCCTCTGCATTTAGGAGTAACCGAAGCAGGTCTCCCGCCCGATGGAATTATCAAAACGCGTATTGCATTCGAGCAGTTAATCAGTCAGGGCATTGGTGATACGGTGCGGGTCTCCTTAACAGTCGCGAATGATCGCAAGGGGGAGGAAATTGCGGCCGGGCGAGAGATTCTCGCCGATATTGCAGCCGGTCGCGTGCGGAGCGTGGTGCAATTTTCCACCGATCAGATGAACATCATCAGTTGCCCGAGTTGCTCACGTGTCGAGAATGAGGCGTTTATCGATCTGGCCGAGCAAGTCAAAGAAATGACCCGCTACGCGCAAGATCACGCGATCACCATTGCGGTCATGGGGTGTCGGGTCAATGGTCCCGGCGAGACTGACGATGCCGACCTTGGCCTTTGGTGCGGTCCCAAGCATGTCTGTCTCAAAAGGGGTGCGGAAGAAGTCGGGTTGTATTCCTATGGTGAAATTCTAGACAGATTAAAAGTCGAGCTTGATCAGTTGATTGCCACGCGGATTCATTGAGCGGGTTCGCTGAAATAGCGATTCAAATTGGCCTACCCTGATTTTATTGGCCGCCCTATTATGAGCGGTAGCGAAGCAACGCATCACCACGGTTTGGGGTTGGGGACACACGCTATGGACCGCTCGCAAAGGGATACCCTGTTGCTGCTTTGCGCCGTTTTCGTAGTGTTCCCGGGCTGTCGCCTTTACAAACCACCATCCCAACTCCCCGTTGCCAGCAGTCTGGTGCTTGACGAATTGGTCATCTATAGCGACTTCCAGCTACCCGATAATCATCGGCTGCTTCGCGATCTGGAAACGATGCGCGAGCAATTAACCACCACGCTTGCTTTACCTCCTTCTAATGAACCGGTGGAGGTTTATCTGTTTAAGACCCCGCGCCGATATCATCGTTTTCTTGCACGACGATATCCTGATTGTCCCGAAAGACGCGCATTTTTTGTGCAAACCGATACCCGCCTCTGCGTTTACACGTATTGGGGAGATCAGATTGCCGAGGACCTTTCTCATGAGGTTTGCCATGGTTACCTGCACGCAGCAATTCCTCGGATCCCCCTATGGATTGACGAGGGAATTGCCGAATTCTACGAAGCCGATCGCGGCAAAACCGGTTGGAATGCTTCTCAGTATGATCTGCTGATCACGGCCAGTAAAAATAAAAAATGGCAACCAAATCTAGAGCGACTCGAACAGATGTTGCAAACCGCATCACTGACAGAAACGGATTACGCCGAGGCATGGCTCTGGACCCATTTTCTGCTTACGACCAACGATGCCCGCAAAGAATTACTGCAAGAGTATCTGGCGGATTGTTGCGATGGAGAACCGGAGCAAATGTCAGAGCGGTTAGCGCGTATCGAACCCAATTATCAACAAAGTATTCAGAGGCATCTCGAGCGATTACAGTCAGGAGATTTTTTTGCTCCATAAGGTTCCGGTGTCATAATGCTCCATCCCTGCGCTTTCCAGTAGCAGCCTTCGATCGGTGTCTTGTTTATCGCATTGCGCAAGGACATGTTGAATGCCCTGCTGTTTAAGTTGTTTGAAGCTTTCCTCTAGCAAGTACGATCCAGTCCCAGGCGGCGCCGCAGGATCAGTGACATTCAAGCGGGAGAGGCCCATCGAACGGCGGGATTCCGGGCCGGTAAGGGTTTGCATATCCCAAAAAAGTGCCTTCGCGAAAATTTCATGTGCGCCAACCGATCGGACGGTTGCCGAAAGTTGCGGCAGGCATCCTTGAGTGCAAGCATCCCACCAAGATCGCGCGCTTGGATCAGATGCGAATTCGATATTCAGAGATCGACGCAGACGCACGATTGTTCGATTGGTAGTTGGCCGATATTGGGAAATTTCTTTTCTGAAACACAGGATTTGCGCATTTGGCTGGTAGTTGTGTCGTTTGAAAAAATCGGTCCGGTGGGTGTCCGAGTCGAAGATACCAGGAAGATCACAACTTCCGTAGAGCCCGAGGTAAAACGGGCACAATTCACCCAGCCCGATCGCCCCAATGGTATGTGCCCCACGGTCCATCAGATAGGCTTCGGCCTGTGTGAGCAGTCCATCGGCAATCTTAGAGTCGGCTTGATCCTCATGGGTTAACAGCAGGGATACGACACCGCGAGTGGTGTCTAGTTCTGTTTCATCCTCGTTCGGTCCGAAGCCAGCATGCACAAATCCGACAACCTGACCATCGTTGACGGCCATGATCAGACCACGTCGATCAAAATAGAGTTTGGAAAGCACCAGCCGATCAAAGAGATCAGCAGAAATTTCTTTGGCCAGTGCCGGATCGGGCCCGTGATTTTTCCAGATGGCGACAATCGATGGGATATCGCCATTCAAAAAAGGCCGGTAAGAGAGCAACAGACAACCTCACTCGATTAAAGTGTTTTGCATTTGATTGGCATCGAATCAATTCGTTCCACCGGCCTGCAGTATGTAAGCTTTGTCAACGACCTTGTTAGGCGGCCGTTCGCCTTCGTCGCATGCGCCGTTTTTTCCATCTTCGATGTGCCCACCAATATTGATCGGGAGCTTTGCGAATGATTTTTTCCAAGGCTCCGGTATACCACTGCGTCAGTCCAAAAACGTCCCTTGATTCTAGCGGAAGACGCTCCGGGTCCGCAATTTCTTCGCAGCCGATTTCAAACTGCAGCGGTCCATCAGTCCGTTTTCCGTAGACGACCATCAGCGGGGCACCAAACGTGAGTCCGAATATGGCAATCGCTTTGTGAGTGGAGGCGGGACGACCGAAAAAATCGACCCAGCAATCTCTTTCTCCCGCAGCCTGATCTCCGAGAACGACGAGGGATGTGCCTGCCGCCAGTTTTGCTTCTGCTGCCTTGGCGCTGTCGTGTTTCGGTAACATTTGCAGTCCATATGCGGCACGCTGCGCGTTAAAGAAGTTATCAAGAAAGGGATTATCCAGAGGACGGGCGATCGTGAACATCGAGAAGCCGAACAGCCCGACGATTACCCCACTGACCTCAAAATTGCCAAAATGCCCCGAGACGAGCACTTTGGGCCGACGCTCCAACAAGGTGTGGACCAATTGCTGTTTGTTTTGAAATCGAATGTGATTGCGCCAATTCGTGAGATGAATTTTACGTTTCGCGTTTGCAATCTCGTGGACCATTAATAGTAGGTGTCGCCAATGCATTCGGCGGAGCGTGACTCGCTCTGCGGGAGACAAGTCGGGAAATGCGTAGCGAAGATTTTCGTCAATTACGTCGGCCCGGATTCGCAAGACGTCCGAAATAAATCTCAGCACTGGTTCGGAAAGGAAGAGGACGTCCTTGGCCGGAAGAATCTGCAGCAAGCAAAATACAGACCGCACTGCCAAGTAGATCACATAATCGAGGATGCGTCACATCGGGCCGTCCATGGCGTCTGTAGGCATCAAAGGAATCAAATGTCTATTGTGTCAGGAAACCACGAGCGGGAAAAGATCGATATTGGCAGGGACGTTCTGCTGAAAGTGAGTCTTCCAGTCACGTGTCGCCGCTATCGCGCAGCGAGCCGCGGGTCGCTCTTCAAGGGAAGCCGCATCGTTTTTCCCGTTTCCGCTGCCTTGTAGATACCTAGAATAATTTCCACGCTCCGTCTTCCCTCAGCACCATCAATAGCCGGATTCTTGCCCGTTCGAATAGCTCGCAACACGTCGCGGAATTGCATGGCGTGTGCATGGTGACCGATGGCAGCCGGATCACTTGCCCCACCACCCCCGGAACGTTGTGCTGCCATCCGCTTATGGATCGCTCGATCGCTCGCCCGTTTCTTTGCGAAGTCCCAGACCTTGAGATCCTCCTCCTCCAGCACGGCCGATCCTTGTGACCCATGGATCTCAATCCGCTTTAGATAACCGGGCCAGGCGGCGGTCGTTGCTTCGATCACTCCGAGCGCGCCGGATTTAAACCGAAGCGTGGCAACTGCTGTGTCTTCGACATCGATCCGGCGATGAGCCAGTGTTGCTGTTTGCGCGCGGATTTCAGTCACGGGTCCCATTAACCATGTCAAAAGATCAACGCTATGAATCGCCTGGTTCATCAAAGCGCCACCGCCATCCAGTTCCCAAGTGCCCCGCCACGCACCGCTGTCATAATATTCTTGCGTTCGGAACCATTTGACATAGGCATCACCCATCGTAAGTCGACCGAAACGTTTTTGATCGACTGCTTTTTTCAGTTCTAAACTCGAGGAATGAAAGCGAGAAGGGAAAATAGTTGACAGCACCACTTGATGTTTGCGACACGCTTCAATAATCCGATCGCAACGTTTCAGGGTGATCTCGAGTGGTTTTTCCACCACAACGTGCTTACCCGCTTTTGCGGCCGCAACGGCAGGTTCCATATGAGCGCCGCTAGGTGTGCAGATGGTCACCACATCAATGCGTTTATCGGCGAGTAAATCCTTCAGATTGGTATAGGCTTGGCAACCCTGCTCGGCTGCCGTCCGCTCGCTCGCCGCAGAGACCGCATCATAGCACCCGATCAACTTTGCACCTCGGATTTCAGCCAAGGCCCGCGCGTGAAAAGTGGCAATCATTCCGCAGCCGATAATTCCAAAGCCGGTAGCCATGGCAACTCCTTAAGCTATTCTCGTAAACTCGATGCACCCCACCCGGGCCGCTCGGTGCGATGCGATTATAATCTGGCTGAAATCACGGTATAAGGGACCGATCTTAAGTCTTTCACTCACCGCTCAGGAGCATCAGCATGCTCAAGCCATTGAGTGCCATATGGACCACGATGCTCGGAAGCAGGCGATGCGTCTTCGCATATAAATAACCGAGGACCACGGCGAGAAAGAATAATGGAATCGGATCCGGCCCGTGACCCGCATGAAGCAGTGCAAAGGTGACAGAACTTAAAATGACCGGCTGCCACAAGAACGTAGGAGCGGAGGGTGTCGCGATTATCACATCTTTCCCTCCCGCCTCGGTTGCCAATTCCGCATTGACGAGCACGCGTGTCCGGTAAAAGGCTTTCTCAAGCCAACCCTGCAGAATACCTCGAAAGAGAAATTCTTCGACGATCGGTGCGGCGATTACTGCAGCGAACACGGCCCAGACAATAACCCCGCTCGAACTATTTTCGTGCAACAATTTTTCAATCGGATGACCGGCTTCTTCCTCTGCAAATTGGTTGTAACTCCACTTGAGGATAAACTGCAAGAAATAGATCGCTGGCGCGATAGACACAAAGGCAATCAATCCAATGCGCAAATCAGTTTTGACTTTACTGGCTTGAAATCCCAAGTCCGCAAGGGAGGCGGTAAGGTCGATCCTTAAAAATGCAATTACCATTGCCATTGCGACAAACTTCAACAGACTGTCGCCCGCCAACAACCAGGTGATCACACTTGGCAGTTGTATTAAGTCAGAGTCCGGAGCGATCTCAAACCATCTTTGGAGCAGTAGCAACCAGACAAGAGGGAGTATGACATAAATGAAAAAAGCAAGTGCCACGTGTGGGAATCCATTCCAGGGGACCAACTCGCGGGGCTCACTCGCCAGTAACTGGCCCTCTTTGCGATACCGCTGATAGAGGAATAGCCAGCCAAAAGCACAAACCGGTAGCAGTAACGTGACGAGTGCAGAGGTCAGGTTGGATAAATTCATAGACAGATTTGCCAACGCGGTCGGTCTGATCGCTTCATGAAAATACGTGATCCGGAACTGCGGCGGATAGGTGCTGCCTCTATTGCTGGGCCATTTTTCGCATCAGGCGACCTGCCGCCAAGACATATTCGCCACCCGAATAAAGCGTAAGCAGGATCGTTGCCCAAAGAATCCCGCGAACCGTCGCTGCAAGTCCTGCAGCAGGTGGTTGGTCGCCGCAGGTGGCCAGCAAATAAAGGCTGGAAAGTGCAGCGATACACTGTAGCACCATTTTTAGTTTCCCCGCCATCTTCGCTGAAAAATCAGTTCCTTGCTGTTCGAAGAATCCACGCAGCGCAGTCACCAGAAGTTCACGGCCCATGATCACCACGGCCATCCAGGGCGCAACCTGGGAGTGCGGACTGCCGACAAGAAAAATAAAGGTTCCACAGATGATTACCTTGTCTGCGAACGGGTCAAAGATTCGCCCCACGACTGTGACTTGGCCGTATTTCCTTGCCCAATAACCATCGACCCAGTCAGTCCCCGCAGCAATGGCGAACAATATCAGGGCAGCCCAGTAATAGGGTGTTTGCTGAGTTGTTTCGGTGGTTTCGATCTGTGCGATGCCAATAAATAGAAAAAGTAGAATCGATAAAAGCACTCGAATCGCTGTGAGCAGATTGGGGATATTCAGCGCGGATCGGAGAGTCGCATTCTGGTGCACGCGTTGTCTCCTCTAACCCTTGTCAATCGGAACCGCGATCAAGTCATAACCCTGGTTGGTGACAATCTCGCAAGTTTGCAGATCACCTTCGGCAAGCCCCTCCCCGGTAACAAAAACGAGCCCATCGATGTCCGGTGCATCGGCATATGTTCTGCCGATCCAAACATTCGGTTCCTCCGGATGCGATCGATCGATGAGCACGTCAAGCTGTTTGCCAACCTGGGATGCATTCCACTGGAAGGCTATTTCTTGTTGTGTCGCCATGAGCGTGTTGCGGCGTTCTTCTGCCACAGATGCTGCGACTCGACCGTCGAGTTTCGCTGCGGGCGTATCTTCTTCGAGCGAATAGGTGAAGACACCGAGTCTCTCAAACTGCTGTGCTCTGACAAAATCGACTAATTCGTTGAATTGCGATTCGGTCTCTCCGGGAAAGCCGGTGATCATGGTGGTTCGCATCACCAGAGCGTCGATGCGTGAGCGTAATTTTTCGAGCAGTTGTTCGGTTGCCTCACGATTAACCTTACGTTGCATCCGACGGAGAACTTGGTTGTTGATGTGTTGAAGTGGAAGATCCAGGTAGGGGATAATTTTTTCGCTCCCGGCAATGTGGTCGATCAGCCGGTCGTCGAAGTACATCGGATAAAGATACATCAGTCGAATCCATGCTAAACCCTGGATCTTCTCTAATTGCTGGAGCAACTCCGTGAGTTGACTGGTGCCGTAAAGATCACGACCATAATAGGTAGTATCCTGGGCAACCAGTATCAGTTCCTTAACGCCATCTTCGGCCAAGCGGGTTGCTTCTCGGACCACCTCCTCGATCGGTTTGGTCGCATGTTTGCCTCGCATTTTTGGGATCGCACAAAAGGTGCACAAGCGATCACAGCCCTCTGAGATCTTCAGGTAGGCGAAGTGCTGCGGCGTAATTCGCATCCGTTGATGGTCGTTCAGTGGTTGCAACGGTGCGGGATGAAAAATCGCGCGTTGCTCGGCGAGGTCGCCGAAGAGTCGATCTGCCAACTGGCTGATTTCATCTCGGGAAAATACTCCCGCGATATGATCAATCTCTGGTCGTTCCGCGAGTAATGTTTCTTTCTGCCGCTCGGCCAGACAGCCCGAAACAATCAATCCACGAAGCTGCCCTTCTTGCTTCAGCTTGATCATTTCGTCAATCACACCATACGACTCCTGCCGTGAAGAGGCAATAAATCCACAGGTGTTGACCACCGCAAAATCGGCCTGTTCCGGATCGGGCACCATTCGATAGCCCTCCAGTTCAAGTCGACCAAGAATCGTTTC
>JAYYJN010000204.1:0-5776 GCA_036146215.1 Planctomycetota bacterium | reverse complement strand
GTTCGATTCCTCCCTTTGGAAGCCTCTTTAACATCAAAACGTTTTGTGATCCCGAGCTCGGGGATAATGCGAAGATCAACTTTAACGCAGGAGAGCATACGGTGTCGATTAGCTTGCGGTATGACGACTATGTTTCTATCGAATCGCCACAGATGCTCGCATGCTCTGAAACAACAAAATAAAAGAAAACATTATTTATGAAACATTTAACCGAAGAGATATGGATGGAGGTACCGGCACGACGCGGAATTGTGTCCCTGCACGCCGAAATCGAGCGACTGGTGAAAGCAAGCGGTGTGCAAGAAGGACTGGCCCTGGTCAATGCAATGCACATCACCGCGTCTGTGTTTATCAACGACAATGAATCAGGTTTGCATGCCGATTACGAACGCTGGCTTGAATCGATGGTGCCTTTTCATCCGGGCACTGATCCAGAGACTGGCGGATACCTGCACAATCGCACAGGAGAAGACAACGCGGACGCGCATCATAAGCGACAAATCATGGGTCGGGAAGTTGTGGTAGCGGTCACCGAGGGGAAGCTTCACTTGGGCCCCTGGGAACATATTTTTTACTACGAATTTGACGGGAACCGTAGAAAACGGGTGCTGGTGAAAATCATCGGCGATTAGTCTGATACACTATTTCTTGCCGTCCGATTCACCCGTATCGAGGACTGCCAGGAAGGCTTTCTGAGGAATATCCACGCTACCGATCGACTTCATTCGCTTCTTGCCTTCTTTCTGCTTTGCCCAGAGTTTACGCTTCCGAGAAATATCTCCACCGTAACATTTGGCAGTCACATTTTTTCTGAGCGCGGAAATTGTTTCCCGCGCAATGATCCGTGTTCCTATGGCAGCCTGCAGCGCGACTTCAAACATATGGCGGTCGATTTCCTTGCGAAGTTTTTTGACCACGGCTCTTCCACGCGGATCAGCGTCGCGTTGATCACAAATAATGCTCAAAGCATCAACCCGCTTTCCACCGACCAGAATATCCAATCGCACCAAATTGGCGGGAAAATAGCCAAGTACTTCATAGTCCATCGTGCCGAATCCTTTGGTTGCACTTTTGAGTCGATCGTGCATATCGTAAATCACTTCAGCAAGCGCAATGTCGTATATTAAGATCGCTCGTGTCGGTGACAAATATTCGGTGCGGATATATTTTCCGCGACGATCTTCACAAAGTTTCATCGCGGGACCGATATATTCAGTCGGCAATAACAAGCTGACGCGGACAATCGGCTGACGAAACTCTTCGATCTGACCCGCATCAGGCACATCTTGAGGTGTATGGATCTGGATTGTTTCTCCGGCAACCGTGTCAATTTCATAGGTGACATTCGGTGCCGTCTGCACTAAATCGAGATCAGACTCTTGTTCCAGTCGCTGCTGAATAATCTCCATATGCAACAATCCGAGAAAACCACAGCGAAATCCGAAACCGAGGGCATCACTGGTCTCCGGTTCAAACTCAAAGCTCGGATCGTTAATCGCAAGCTTTTTAAGTGCTTCTCTCAATTGTTCAAAATTCTCGCCATCCGAGGGATAGAGACCGCAGTAGACCATTCGCTTCGGCTCTTGATAGCCGGGCAACGGTTCGGTATCTGCATCTGCAGCCGCGGCCACAGTATCTCCTATGTGAACATTGCCTAATTGCTTAATATTGCAGATCAAATATCCAACTTGGCCGGCCTGAAGTTTGTCCGTAGCTCGACGACCAGGCACAAAATGCCCCAGCTCCAAAACTTCGTGTTCGGTACCAGCGCGCAAGAATCGAATTTTCTGTCCTTTGCGTACGGTGCCGTTCATAACACGGATATAGGTGATCGCACCGCGAAATTCATCGTAATGCGAATCAAAAACCATCGCCTGTAGCGGGCTCCCGGGATTGCCCTCTGGTGATGGGATCCGCTCAACGATTTGCTCAAGCAACTGATCGACTCCGATACCGGTTTTTGCACTGCATCGCAGTGTATCGACGGCATCAAATCCCAGGCTTTGCTCGAGTTCTTCTGCGACTTCGTCGGGGCGTGCATGGGTGACATCTATTTTATTGAGGACTGGAATGACCTCCAGATCGTGCTCTAAAGCCGCATATGCATTGGCAACCGTTTGAGCCTCTACACCCTGAAAGGCATCGACCAAGAGCAGTGCTCCCTCGCAACACGCCATTGATCGCGAAACCTCATAATGAAAATCCACATGGCCTGGCGTATCGATCAGATTGAGTTCATACGCTTGCCCCTGATGCGTGTAGTGCATTGTCACAGCCCGGGCTTTGATTGTGATCCCGCGAGCTCGCTCAAGGTCCATATCATCAAGCATTTGCGCGTTCAATTCCCGCAATTCGACCGTGCCGGTTGACTGTAGCAATCGATCGGCAAGCGTGCTCTTCCCATGATCGATGTGGGCAATAATCGAAAAATTACGGATATGCTTACAATCAGGCATCAGAAATTAAAAGTTAAGAGTCAATCAGGGTGAACATTCTTTTATCTTACAAAGCAATCGTCGATTGCTGACTAAACCTGCTAATCCTGTTCAAAGGCCATACGCCCAATGCCAGCCGCACCGATAAATCCAGCATCACCCCCCAATGAGGCAAAGTGCAGTGCCAAGTTACGAGACAACACGGGCAAAGCACGTGCCTGTATTTCCTGAACGATATGTGAAAGAAATTTTTTCCCAATCGGATTTTCACCGCCACCGAAATTCATTGCTCCACCCAGGATGATTGCTGCGGGATCCAGAACGTGCAACAGCGTGGTAATGCCCGCACCAAGATAGCGTGCCGTCTCTAGAATCATTTGCTCGGCAAAAATATTTCCCTCTTCGGCTGCGCGGTGAAGCACTAAAGGAGTCAAATTCTCTGCAGGACCCAAGAGATTGCGCTCTCGTTCGGGAAGTTGTTGCATAGCTTCAATCGTCCGTGCTGTTAAACCGGTTGCACTGCAGTAGGCCTCCAGATGGCCTCGTCCACCACAGGCACAAACTCGGGCATCAGGATCGGACGCAATAATCATATGTCCTATTTCGCCTCCATGACTGTTCGCTCCGTCAAGCAATTCTCCTTCAGTGATGATTCCTCCGCCCACACCCGTTCCTAGCGTCAACATAACCATGCTTGAATAAGACGCCCCGCTACCCACCCAGAACTCGCCATAGGCCGCTGCATTTGCATCATTAGCGTAAGCAACTGGCAGGCCTGTGTGTTGAGAAACGCGATCGCGAATGGGGAAGTGCTCCCAGCCTGGTAAATTGGGCGGTTCGAGTAACATTCCTGAACGAATGTCCATCGTTCCCGGGGTGACCAATCCCACATGCGCCGCATCCGATAATTCCATGCCGGCCTGGCGCGCCGCGTTACTTGCAGCCTCCGCCATTCGCCGAGCCCCCGCCTCCGGACCCTGATCCACTTGGCTGCTGAGATGGGCATAACCGAGAACATTACCCTGGTTATCCACCACACCACTTTTAATATTGGTGCCACCCAGATCGATTCCCACAAAGAACGGCGGTTCCGCAGACGACAGAGGATAAAAATCTCGTGGGACCATTCGCGGAGACAGAATACGCGTCAAGGGAGGAAGGATGATCCGTGAAAAAAGTGGGTGAAATCACTCAGCTTTTTGAACGTCAGCACGCTCGCGTGATTATATATGGCAGCGTGGTCCCCGGGTAGGCGAGTTGGCACGCTACCTGCAAACAACCCTTGTTCTCGATGATTGATGCTGATTCGTTTGAATTCGGCAGCTACACTGGATAGGTAACACTAGGTTGCCGGGAAAACTCAAGAAATGATTTGCAGTAACGTTGAGAAACTGACGGAACTTTTAAAGATTACTGCAGCTAGGATTCCCAGCCTGGCAGTTCGCGTCCTAATAATCTTGGATCTAGGTTTGCTCTTATCGACCGACTGTGCGGCCGAAGATTCTCCGACGTCTCCGCAATCTCTAACCGATCGCTATGCAGAACAAACCGCTGTATTCAAAGAGCAAATCGAAGGTCTCGCCCGAGAATGTAAAGCCGATCAGCAACTCGCACTGGCTGAACGGATCGAAAGGTTCTACCCAAAACCCGTAAGCGATGCTCTGTTTCTCTTTCGACCAAGTGATGATTTTTTGATCTCGCCCGCAACGCCCGAAGCAGAAACTTTTCGGACATTGCGTCGGGAACATGGAACGTTTTTAGTGCGTCTTGCTCAGGAAGCTGCCGCCGCCGGGAATGCGGGTATGGCGATTCCTCTACTTTACGAAGCGCTCTACTGTGATGGAAATCTGGCAAAAGCCCGTCAAATCTTGGGGCAAAAAAAATTAGCCGGCAAGTGGGTTTCGTTAGAAACTGCGGCACGAATAAATCGCGGTGAGATTTGGAGCCAAGAATATGGTTGGTTATCTGAAAACGCACTCGATCGTTACAAACAGGGAGAACGTTTGTATCGCGGTAAATGGATTTCAGAGAAGGAAGACATACGTCGGCATCGACAGATGCGCAACGGTTGGAAAGTGGAAACAGATCATTACGAGGTCACAACCAATCTGAGTCTTCAGGCAGGGGTTAAACTAGCGCAAGAATTAGAAGCCTTTTACAACGTGTGGTCACAGTTATTCGCCGGCTATTATTTTTCATCTCAATTACTGGAAAAACAAGTCCTACAAACAAACGACCCGCCTGTTAATCGAAAAAAATATAAAGTGCATTATTTTCGCAATCGTGCAGAATACGATCTGGCACTCGCCCGAATTCAGCCGGGCATCTCAGGAAAAACACTCGGTGTATATATAGAAAAAATAAAGACGGCCTATTTCTTTGCCCCAGCAGAAGACAATAAGGAAGAAGAAAGTCTTTCGCAAATCACCATCTGGCATGAGGCAACCCATCAGTTATTTGCGGAACGTATTGCAACACGAAAAGTGAGTGGATTGAAAAATAACTTCTGGATTGTGGAGGGGATAGCGTGCTTTATGGAAACGCTTCATCAAGAGGAGCAAGGCTGGAGACTGGGCGGCCCGATGGCTGGCCGTTTAGCGGCAGCACGCATTCGCCTGGAGCGTGATCATTTTTATGTTCCCTTTGCAGAAATGGTAACCTTGGGGGCCAAAGCCATGTTAAGCAACCCGCAATACCGCACTCTTTATACCCAGGCGGCCGGACAGGCAGCTTTTCTAATGACGGCCCGTCATGGAAGATTTCGCCAAACGGCAATCGAGTATCTAAGGCGCGTCTATCGTGGTCAGGCAAAGCTGGGCACACTCGCTTTGTTAACTGGAATTCCGCTCACGACATTGGATCGCGATTATCGTGAGTTCCTGTTTCAACCACGGGCGCGGTAAGTCGCAATCCGTTGACCGACGGGCAAAACGTAATTATCATGCATTTTCCTTGTTTTAAGATGCGATCGATGGTTTGATGGTGGTTGTAGCTCAGTTGGTTAGAGCGCCGGATTGTGGTTCCGGAGGTCGGGGGTTCGAGTCCCCTCAGCCACCCTTACTTTTGGTCGTTAAAAGAATTTTTTTATTATGAATTCCTTGGCCCTAGCAGTGCTTCTCATCAAAGGAATTCAATTCCATGTCCCCAGAAAATCTTGAGCATTGGGAACGAGCGGAAGAGGAACGAAGCGCTTTTTCGGCGAGTCTTGTGGATGATAGTCGACTGGTTGCACCGAAAAGCCGCGTCGATCGATATCTCGATCCCCCACTCGATACATGGCACGAACTCGAATACTGTTACGCCTTGCTTGGCGATGCGAAGGACAAAACTGTTCTCGAATA
>JAYYJN010000203.1:0-5490 GCA_036146215.1 Planctomycetota bacterium | reverse complement strand
AGCAGCTGTTGCTAGTCAGCGGCAACGGAAAAACGGAAAAAGGCGCGCGAAAAAATCCTGGTGAAGCTCGAATGATCTCGATGATGATAATGCACGGCTTTAACTAGCCTGGCGTTCCATCACGCCCAACACACACCAGACACATGTCATCACTTTGCGGGTGGCCGGCGACGTGCCGTTTCACATCCTCAAGAATATGTCGGCCCAGATCGGCAACGCTGGTAACCGGATCAGAAAAACGCGCTTCCAACTGCTCCGTCCCATACAACTCCTCCTCCTCATTCATGGCCTCGCTGAAACCATCAGTGAAGGCGGCAAGACTGTCCCCCGGTCCAAGCGTTATCGGGTAAGACTCATATTCAAAATCTTCGGTCACCCCTATTGGAAGACCTGCTTTTTCTGATCCGGGCATTTCCACGGGCTGTGTGCCGAGTCGGACCAACGGGGGCATGTGGCCAGCGTTCACAAGCGTCACTTCACCACTTGGTGGATGGAGGACCATAAGAATCATGGTCACAAAACGATCCTCCCAGCCACCCTGACTAAATACATAATTGAGCTTTGAAACGGCTGCTGCCGGGTCAGACTCTGTCGCGAGACAAAATCGCATCTCGGCCGACAGCTTTGCCGTCAACAGAGCGGCCGAAATCCCTTTTCCAGAAACATCAGCCACAATGATGGCCAAACGGCCATCGGGCAGTTCGATGTAGTCGTGATAATCTCCTCCCACTTCATAAGCGGAGTCGTAATAATCAAAAAAATGGTAACCCTGAATCTCTGGGGGTGAAGAAGGTAAAAAACCAAGTTGAACCCGTCGCGCCATCTGCAGATCTCGCTGCAACACTTGCTGCTTGAGCTGATCTTCGTGCAATTGCGCGTTCTCGACTGCCAGGCCAGCCGGCGCCGCGACTCCGCCGAGCACTTCCAGGTCATCATCACGAAATCGAGCTGTTTGATTGAGGGTGTCAATCTGAATCACGCCAAGCGGGTTACCTTCACTATCGAGCAGCGGTGCACACATCATCGAGCGAATTCGGAAATCAGCCACGCTCTGGCTCATTTGAAATCGACTGTCGGTGGCCGCATCGGCCGACAGCACAGCTTCTTTACTCGACATGACTCCGTCGACAATCGTGCGACTGATGCGAATTTCGTCATCGTCATCTGGTCGACGAAACTTTACCGCTTTGGGAATCAGCCGACGCCCATCCTCTCCCTCCGCTAGGACAATAAACCCGCGGTCCGCCTGTGGGAAAATCGTAAATAGACTGTCGAGAACTTTCGGCAGGACTTCATCTAGCGAAAGTGATTTACCTAAACTGCGTGTGATCTCAAGCACCGCCTTTAGTTTCGTAATCGGATTCGTGTCAAGTCGCATCCGTGCTGTGTCGGAAACCCCTATTTTGGTCATGACCTTTGAGCCGCTCGGGGCATCACGATCGTCATCGATCACGACCGATTGCGAGGATCCGAGATCAATCGCAAAGCCAGTATCGCGGGCAGTTGCAGCCTGCTTTTTAAGAAAATCACTATCTTCAAAACGAAAACCGACGTCGCAGATTCGCAAACTGTCTGCGTGCCGGAGTATTTGTCGGCCCTCGATCCGCCGATCATTGACAAACGTTCCATTTCGACTTTTCAAGTCTTCGATGTAGAAATTGTCATCCACAACAATAATCTGTGCATGCTGACGACTGACCGCGCCGGCATCGATCTTAATTTCGCAATCCGGGTGACGGCCCATGATCATCTTCGGCTTATCAAGCTCGAACTTTTGTCCCATAGCGGGACCGACGGTAATAATCAGACTTCCTGCAGACATCGAGACACTCACCGTCACCGGAATGAAATATACGTGAAAGAATCGACGACACTTGTCATCGATCATACCCCCAAATCAAGACATCATTTTATGGAAGTGGACGCTGGGGGGGAAGCAGCCGAAACGCAAGTGTTATCCCGATACGATCCCTCTATGTGGTGCTAGAGTAGTGCTAGAAAACGTGTTTAAAAGAGCGGATAAAACGGGCCGACCCTTGACGTGGTATTGGGGTCGACCTAGGTTATTTTGATAAGAGTACGGTTGACTTCCGGAAGGAGCAACACGCTCGTGACGGGAGCGGTTTCCCTCGATAGTTCATCGGGTAGCCTAGACATTTGGCAGGGCTGGCCTGCCCGAACGAACGCTCAGCCAGGCAGGCCAAATCGTAGAAACGATCCCTCGGGGATCTTGAGGATGGGAAGATGGGGAATAGTGTAACGGTAGCACGAGTGACTCTGAATCACTTAGTCTAGGTTCAAATCCTAGTTCCCCAGTTTGGGGTAAATAGACTGCGATGCACGCACCGGTTATGGACAATTCGCTAGCCATTAACAACTGGACCCGAGCTGATCTTTTGGGCCTGGAGCACCTCTCTGCCGAGGAAATCATAACGATTCTTGACACCGCCCAGCAGCTTAAAGAGCGGACTGGCGGGTGTGCTGAAAAAATTGATCTCTTGCAGGGCACCACGATCGCGAATCTGTTCTTCGAGAATTCGACCCGCACACGGACAAGCTTTTCTTTGGCGGCGCGTCGACTAGGCGCAGATGTAATCGATTTTTCTGCTGGAGGAAGCAGCCTATCGAAGGGCGAAACTTTTATCGACACGGCTAAAAACATTGAGGCCATGAATGTCGACACGGTGGTCATGCGACATCGCACGCCCGGAACGCCACAATTACTTGCGCAGAATATTGATTGCAGTGTAGTTAATGCCGGGGACGGGGCGCATGAGCACCCCACACAAGGCCTGCTCGACATCATGACAATTCGGGAGCACCGTGAGAACATCAAGGGACTTACGGTCGCATTGATCGGCGATATCTCACATAGTCGCACCGCACGCTCCAACATCTGGGGGTTAAAAAAACTCGGCGCTCATGTCATTGTTTGTGGCCCCTCGACACTGGTTTCCCGGCGGTGGGAGGAATTGGGTGTCGAAGTTGCCTATAGCCTCGATGCGATACTCCCTCGATGTGACGTACTCAATCTCCTGCGAATACAATTCGAACGACAAATCACACGACCTTTTCCCTCGGTACGTGAGTATGCTCTTCTCTACGCGATGACGGGTGAACGGATGGCGCGGGCGAAAAAGGACATCCTCATTATGGCCCCCGGTCCGATCAATCGTGGGACCGAAGTGACACCGGAAGTTGCTGATGGACCGCACTCGGTAATCCTGCATCAAGTCACCAACGGACTGGCGATCCGGATGGCGGTGCTATACCTCACCCACGAGGCCGCACAATGATCTTTGACACATTAAAGATGGGGAGAAACAATTCCGATTTCGCTTCTTCATTGTTGCAGTTGTCCTCTGGGAGCCAATTATGTCGAGCCTACTGATCACACATGGACGCGTGATCGATCCTTCACAGGATATGGATCGTGTCACCAATCTGCTGATCGAAAATGGAAAAATAGCGGCCTTCGACATCGCAACCGACGAAACTTCGAACAATGGTTCGATTACTCAAATTGATGCCGGTGGAAAGATTGTCTCCCCAGGCCTGATCGATATGCATGCTTACCTCGGCGAACCCGGGGGAGAAGATGACGAAACGATTCAAACCGGAACACACGCAGCGATTGCGGGTGGATTTACGTCGATCGCGTGCGCACCCGATACGAATCCTCCCATTGATTCTCAGGGTACCGTGCAGTTTGTCAAACAACAGGCAGCCGACGCAAATCATTGCCACGTCTATCCGATCGCGTGCGTCAGTAAAAGTAGACGCGGGGAAGAGCTCTCCGAAATGGGCACACTGGTTGATGCGGGTGCTATCGCGTTTAGCGATGCGTGTTCGCCTATCTCTAATCCGGAGTTGATGCGTCGCGCTTTGGAATATCTCCTGATGTTCGACAAACCTTTGTTGAGTCATCCTGAAGTCCGCGAATTAAGCGGTGATGGTGTGATGCACGAGGGTCTGGTCTCGACGATCCTCGCCCTGCCCGGTATGCCTGCAGACGCCGAGTCGGTGATGACCGGTCGCGATATCTCGCTCGCAGAGTCGACCGGGGGACGTCTTCATTTGATGCATATCTCGACGGCAGGCAGTATTGAACTTATTCGACGAGCCAAAGCACGTGGCGCGAGGCTGACAGCCGAGGTAAGCCCCCAACATTTCAGCCTTACTGATGAAGCACTTCGCTCATTCGATTCAAACAAAAAAATGAACCCGCCACTGAGGGGGCAAATGCACCTCGAGGCGTGCATTGCGGGTCTTAAAGATGGCACGCTGGATGTAATTGCATCAGATCATCAACCACAGGCGGTCGAGAAGAAAATGCGGGAATTAGACCAAGCACCGTTCGGAGTGATTGCGCTAGAGACCACACTCTCGGTCGTGGTTACGAAGTTGATCCGACCCGGACATCTGGATTGGCTTACTGCCTTGGAAAAGATGACTATTCGACCCGCCCGCGTTCTAGGGATTCCGAAGGGGACACTCAAAATTGGTGCAGACGCCGATGTAACGATCATTGACCCTGATGCCACCTGGACTGTCGAACCTGATGCGTTATTCTCAAAAAGCAGGAATTCACCCTATCTGGGCGAAACACTCTATGGCCGAGCGAGCACCGTCATTGTGTCCGGGATCATCAAATTTAAAAGGAATTGCTGACGCCTCGCTGAGGCAGGTAACACAATGGACTTGATTATCGATGGCTACAACCTGCTGCATGCAGTCGGTATTCATGCGCCACGCCGCGGTCCTCAGAATCTCGAAGGTGCCCGAGGGGTGTTGATTCGATTTCTAGTTGCATCGCTGTCCACCGAGGCATTAAAACGCACCACCGTCGTTTTTGATGCAGGGCCGGACGCCCCGCGAGGATTACCGCGCAGCTTGGTCGAGGACGGAATGACGATTCGCTTCGCAGCTGGCTACGATAGTGCAGACACTCTTATCGAGGAACTCATTCTGGCGTGCTCTTCCCCTCGCAGCTTAACGGTGGTATCGAGCGACCATCGTATTCAGCGGGCAGCAAAAAAACGTCGTGCAGAGGCGATTGACAGCGAGGTTTGGTATGCTCGCATGTGCAAGACGAAAATTGACACGACAAACACCGTGGCAGATAAACCCCACGCTCCACAATCATCGGAAGAGGTTCAGGCGTGGTTACGAAAATTTCAAGCAGACGGAACTGAGAGTGGGATGACAGGCAAAAGTGAAATCGAAGCGATCGAAAAAGGCTTACAGGGAAGTGGTCCCTTTCCACCCGGCTATGCGGATGACGTGATCGATTCAGAATCAGATTTACGCGATTAGACAATTTAGAATCAAGGGATGAGGATATTAAAATGTTGAACAAATGGCGGCAAATTCAAAGGTGCTTGGTGGCCGTATGCATGATGTTGTGGATGCCCGCTTTTATATTGGGTGAACAGGCCGCATCATTTCGTCTCGAACAGTCGGAGCACGGAAAAAATCTTTTGACGCCTG
>JAYYJN010000202.1:0-5801 GCA_036146215.1 Planctomycetota bacterium | reverse complement strand
TTTATCCAAATTGGGGCATAAACCCACAATTTAGGTGAAAACGGTCGTGGAGGCCATTGGTTGTGTCCTGACTTTGTAATGTTGTCGATAGCGATGCCTGCACCCGCGGTGCATTAACACGTGAAATTGTGCAAATCCATGCTGACAGCCAGCATCTGATTCGGTACTCTCCTGCCCCTTGCCAGACTTGTTGGTTGTGGAAACGCTACTCATGCGGTTTGAAAAAAACTATTCGCGTTGCGAACCGGTGGTCATTACCGGCATCGGCATGCTCACGTCTGTTGGTAGGACTGCTGAGTCGACCTGGCAAAGTGTGCAGCAGGGTAAAAGTGGCGTACGATCCATAGCGGGATTACGCGGCATTCCTGACGACTTGCTTATCGGTGCTCCGGTAGACCTTGAAGTGACTCAGAGTGGGCAATTAAAGGTCATCGCACTTTGTCAGGAGGCAGCCAGATCTGCAATTGAAGATGCAGCGCTTGACTGGTCTGCGGTGGACCGCGATAGATTTGCCTGCGCGATAAGTGGTCATATGGGGGACACTGCGGGCATCGCTGAAATTATCGGCCTGGAGGGCAAAGCCGAAGGAGAGGTCCCTGCATGGCATCAATGGATGCCCAATACCGCATGTTCGGAGGTTGCCCGGGAGCACGGTCTTTTTGGTCCAAGAAGTTGCCACTCGACAGCGTGTGCAAGCGGCTTGATCGATATCCTCTCAGCTGTCAGACGAATTCGCGATGGACAGTGTGATCTAGCGTTGGCCGGTAGTGCAGAGGCAATCAATCCACTGTTTGCCGCCGGGTTTCGTCAATTGCGAGTCTTGGCCGAGCACCAGGATCCGAGTCGGGCGTGTCGCCCCTTCGATCGAGATCGCACGGGATTCGTCATGGGAGAAGGGTCGGCGATGTTTGTTCTTGAGCGACTGGACCATGCCATTGCACGCGGCGCGCACATTTATGCGGAACTGAGTGCGGGCGCGATGCTTGGCGAAGCACACCATGTAACTAGCATGGCTCAGAATAGCGACCCGCTACGCTATTTAATTACAGAAACACTCAGGCGGGCAGATATGGAGCCGGCTGAAATCGGATATATCAACGCGCACGGCACCGGAACACGTCAGAACGATCTGGTCGAGGCCCGAGGCATTCGTGCCGCGTTGGGTCATGCGGCAAGTGACATCCTGGTCGGAGCCAACAAATCAAGTATCGGTCATTTGGTCAATGCGGCAGGGAGTGTGGAGCTTGCGCTCACGGTGCTCTCGCTTCGCGATGGATTTGCCCCGCCCACACTGAATCTCTATAACCCGGATCCAGATTGCGATCTGGATTGTGTCCCTCTGGTGGGTCGTGTGCATCGGGCTGAAAGTGCGTTGAAACTTTCCTGTGCCTTTGGCGGGCATCTGGTTTGTATGGCAGTCCGCAGGTGGACAGGGATCCACACCAAGTCCGGTTATTCGGATCAATTGCCCTCAAAAGCTGCCTAATTTCTAACCGACGGTCCACCTGTAGCAGCAGCGCTGTCTAGCAGCTTTTTTCTCTTTTTTGCCTGCAATTGGGTCGATGAAAGAAACAGATAGCGTTGCTAGTGCCTTACAGACCTTAGGGAAAGCCCTAGCAAGACCACGGAAGGTAGGCGACGGGCATGGAACTGAATACCTCACGCTTCGGCAGAATCCAATGCGATATGGGGAAGACACTCTGTTTTCCCGCGGGACTGATCGGTCTGGAGGATTGTCGTAGTTGGGTGTTGCTTTCGCCCAGAGCGGGAGACCGCGTCCTCTGGATTCAATCGACCCAACAGGGTGAAATTGCATTGCCACTCGTGGATCCGCGAACGTTTGTTCCGGATTTCACCCTTCAAATCGAGAAGAATGATTGGGCAGCTCTAGGAAAACGCGAGAGCGATCTACTTCAGGTCCTGGTTGCCGTGGGAAAGACTTCAACAGGATTCTCGGTGAACCTTCTGGCACCATTGCTGATGAATTGTCAGCGTCGCATCGGTCGACAGGTTGTCAATCTTGATGACTGGGCGGTCGATTACCCGGTCACGGTATCCCCGGGCGGACTCCAGAAAACCGCATAACACGCTTTTTCGAAGAAATATCTCAGATGCTCGTACTATCCAGACAACGTGATGAAAGCATAATGATCGGCGAAGACGTCGTGGTCACGATTGTCGACGTGCGTGGCGACCGGGTGCGATTAGGTATTGATGCACCGAGCGAAATTCCGGTGCATCGCCGTGAGGTCTATGAAGCGATACATCGGGAAAACCAGCGGGCCGCGGCCGCCAAACCTGAAGACCTAGACACGATCCGCTAGCGCTACGTTCTTTCGACGAGCAATTCAGCAGCCCGTATCGCTCCATCAATGCACTGCGGAATACCGACCCCATGGTAGGCATTGCCGATAAGGGCGACATTCTGAAGTTGTGACACATGATTTTCGATCTGCTCAATTCGGCGGGTGTGTCCGACGTGATATTGCGGCATTGATCGCGGCCAACGAACGACCATCTTATGGCATGGTGCCCCGCAAATGCCGAGAATCTGCTGCAATTCATTGTTTGCAATTTCTGTGAGTTGAGAATCAGATTGCTCCAGAATCGCTTCTTGGCACGCGCCTCCTAAAAACACGCGCACCAACCATTGATTATCCGGCGCCCGATCTGAAAATTTATTGCTCGTGAAACTGGCAGCCAATATCGGGCGCTGCTCACAGGCGGGAACGATGAAACCGAAGCTTTCCGGCAGCCGACGGAACTGAGTTTTATCGTACGCGAGACAGACTACTGCGCAACTCGCATACGGAATCTTTTGCAGCGAATCGGCCAGCTTTACATCTACGTTCTGAAGCAACTTGGCTGCCCGAAAAGCGGGTGTGGCGATGATGAGTTTGCGGGCAGCGAATCTTTCAGATCCGTTCAATTCAAGTTGCCACAAGCCATCGGCTTGTCTTTCCAGATCAGTGATTTCAGCGCTTTTACGCACCGCATCGGCGGGCACCTGCATCGCAAGTGTCTCGAGCAATTGTCCCAAGCCCCCGCGAGGAGTCGCAAACAAACTATAGCGGGCGCCAGATCCGCGAGCGGACTTGAGCGATTGCTTGGCCTCCGCTTTCAGACCGCGATAAATACTTCCGTACGTACGTTCCATTTCGCGAAAACGGGGCAAGGCAGCAGCCATGCTTAGTTTTTCCGGATCTGCTGTGTAAATTCCACCCACCAGTGGGGCGATTAAACGATCAAAAGCTTCCCGCCCCATACGTCGTTTGGCGAATGCGGCGAGCGATTCATCTTCCACGCCTTTGTGTGCCTTGATCAGCGGCTCGCAGAAGGCACGTAATTTTCCGCGCCAACTGAGAATGGGCGAAGTCAGCAACGGAAGGAGTTTGCGGGTGCCCATGATTTGAAATCCGTCGGGAATTGCGGTGAGTCGACCGCGATAGAGTACCTCGGCACGGCGACCAGTCGCCCGCGTGGAGATAAGCTCCTCGCCCAGGCCCAAGTCTTCGCACAGCTTGAGGGCGGCGGATGGATCGGTGATAAAACTGTCAGCGCTAGTTTCGATCAAAAATCCATTTTCATTCCGCGTCTCGAGAATACCCCCCAAGCGATCCTGTGTTTCAAACAGGCGGATACGCCATGCGGGACACTTTTTGTGAAGCGCGTACAGGGCGGTCAGGCCAGAAATGCCGCCACCGATGATCGCGCAATCGAGCGTGGATAGCGTGTTTTCAGACATTGGCATCATGAAGGCATAAAAGTGGAGTCTTCCTTTATTTTAATAGCTTCAAGCGTTGTCGGGCTATCCTCCTGATGCCCGTTAAGAATAGTTATATCGGCAAACCAAGCCCTCCCTGCTGCGGGCCCAGTGTGGTAGCCTCGGATCGATACGAACACTTTACAGAAACCGATTCGCGACACGGGTCAAAGCGGTCCACTGCGGATACTGCAGATTCAGTTTCGCTGGCGTCGAGATCCCCTTACTCATTCCTCAAGTCTACGTAAAGCGAAGTGATAACTTCCGTTATTGGCTCCACGGGAGGGCGTTTGGATCAAAAGTGGCTATCGAACTCGGCACTGCAAGAACTCTATTTCGAAAAGCTGACCGCGTATGCGGTTGCAGCCAAAAGTAAATGACGAACAACAAAACATGTAAGTTGGGGATATAAAATCACAGTTTCCGACTGGCATCAGGACTGAAGCTTGTACCGTTTAACGTATAATAAGTTGACCGCTGCTACTGCGTTGCATTGTGCCATGAATTTGGACTCCTCTATGTCACCATCAAAAAAAACCTCCCGACGCAACTTCATTCAGGGGAAGGCTAAATCATTGTCAACGGGAGATACGGTCACTGCGGATTCACTTGCCGACTGGGTTACTGATCCACAGGAAGAAACCTATTTGATTCGTATCGGTCGCAGAGCGATGGCTTGTCAATTTCAGGTGTTTCTCAACGCGGGACAGTATGCAGAGGATAGCGAATTTGCGATTACGGCCCTCGATGAAATCGATGCACTTGAGTCGATGCTCACTGTTTACCGTCGAGACAGCGAGGTGGCACAAGTGAATCAGCGAGCCGCTGCAGAGCCTGTCAACCTCAGCGATCCGCTTACCCAATTGATTGAACTGAGCCTTGAGTTATTTGAGTTAACAGGTGGTGCGTTTGACATCACAGCAGGCCCACTGGCCGATTTATGGAGTCAGGCGCGACGTTCGGGGGCCATGCCATCGGAAGAGGCGTTGCGTGCCTCACTCGCTGATGTGGGCAGCGACCATATTCGCTTTGATCCCAGGAAACAACAACTGCGGTTCCTGCGTCCGGGAGTGGCAATTAATTTTGGTGGTATCGGAAAAGGGTTTGCGATTGAGGAGGCAAGTAATCTTCTGCGGATGCAGGGTATTGAAAATTTTCTGTTTCATGGTGGGCGAAGCAGCGTGCTCGCGTGTGGAAAACGAGCTTCCAAACGGGGCGAGGATCCGTGGCGTGTCGGTCTGGTGCACCCGTTGCGACCCACCGAACGTTTGGCTGAAATTCAGCTTGCAGACAGGGCCCTTTCGACATCCGGTTCACAGTCGCAGTCTTTTCATTATCACGGACGTCGCTACGGGCACATTTTGGATCCGCGCACTGGTTCACCGGTCGATACGGGTGTTCTCTCGGCGACCGTTTTGCATCCCAGTGCCGCCTGGGCCGATGCGCTTTCGACGGCATGCTTTGTGATGGGCTCGGAGCAAGCGATCGAATGTTGCAGAAAGGTTCCCGAGATGGCACTTTTGCTGGTTCTGCCGAGTCGAAAAAAGGCGGGGATCGAGATTCAAACCTTTGGGCTTCAGGCAGACGATTTGCGTCTAACCAGTGACCAGCATGTGAAAGTTAATCAAAAGTCTTGAGGGATAAGAAGCGGACTTTCGCCAGAATGGCTCGTTCCTCGAAAGGCGTTTGCGCAACACAGTTTACAGTGTAAAATTAGTCGATATCCAACCGATAGAAACCGTTGTACGACCCACTGTCGATCGTTTGCTTCAGGATATCCCCGGCCCCATGCTTGATGACTTTCTAAATCTACGGTATCTGGGGATAGTGCTTCTACTTGGGCTTTCAGGCTTGGGGCTTCCGATTCCCGAAGAAGTCGTCGTGGTGACTGCCGGTTTCCTCAGTCACAACGGCGAAATTTTCAAATGGCAGTATGCATATCTTGCATGCCTTGGGGGTGCGTTGTTGGGAGATGTTGTCGTCTACAGCATTGGTCGATATTTGGGGCACGGCTTTTTTAAACGCTACCCTTGGTTTG
>JAYYJN010000201.1:0-4499 GCA_036146215.1 Planctomycetota bacterium | reverse complement strand
ATTGACCGAACTGTTTTTGTGGAAGATCGTGAGCAGGGGACGATTGGCAAGAATGTAGGGATAAATTTTTGATGCCGTATATCCGGGATCATCAGAGCCCGGGACAAAGATCGAGTTCGAGTGAGTTAAGCGGTTAAGAGCTTCAAAGTATGGGATTCTTTCCGGTTGCTCTTCCACGAGAGAGTGAAGGCCAAATTCGTCAGCCGCCTTCCTTGACCACTGTTGTCCGTTCCCTGCAGCTGCGTAATCTGTTCCGAAAAGCCGGATTCTGAGGGAGTGCTGATCAATCAATTTGCAGTCGAGCGCTTTCTTCACGCTGAAGAAGAATGCTCTGAGCGAAAACTGCATATCGACACCGGCTCGTCCAATATAAACCCATTCCTGAGTCCCGTCTGGTCGACCGCGAGATGTCTGAATATCCAGATTCTTTAATATCTCAAAATCATACTCGGGGCCGCCGAAGGGAATGACGTGAAAGGGAACGTGGTCGATAGACGGATACTTTGTACGGAGGTCGTTTTCATATTTTGCGGAAACCGATGTAATGGCGGCGGCATTCCGAAGAGTGGTCGGCTCTTGTCGACTGGCAATGCTTTGTGAGAAGCGATGTTTGAGGGTTCCACCCGGGGGTCGTTTCCCTTTATTGCGATAGTAGTCATTAACCCAAGGATCCTGAATGTCGAGGATGTAGGGTGTTCCAAATTTTCGTTTCCATTCTGTTGCCAGCGGCATCACGCCGAACTCGGTTGTGGAAAAGTAGAGGAGATCGAACGCGCGTTTGTTGAGCAACTCTTGTCCTCTCCGATTAAGCGAGCGTTTGGCTCGCCAACTCAAGCCGCCGAAGCCGATTCTGCGAGTTAGAGACTGAGGAATCGCAGGTATCGATTCTACGCAAATGTCCTCGGGCACTGTGGCCAGTAAATTGGGATCTTTTGAGCCCTCGACAAATTGAGGATCGACGCAGAGAATCGTCGGTTCCCAGCCATGTTCGCGAAAATAGGGCAGCGCCATGCGCACCCGTTGGTGGTCGGCTGCGTTCACCGGTGGGAAACGTGGCGAAATGATTAAAACGTTTTTCATCTTTTGAAAACTTAGTAATTAAGGCCTTCAGCAACGCTGGAAAGAAGAACCCGTTTTGACTCTTCCCAGCAAAATTTCGTTTCGGCAAGTGTGACCGCCTCTTGTTTTGCCAAAGCCAATTGATCCCTATCGCTGAGCAATGCATTGAGGTGAAGTGCCAGGCTTTGAACACTATCTCCTTGGAATGTATGAAGTAAACGAGGGTGTGCGTTGCTTATCTCTTGTTGTCCTGCTGTATCACTTGAGAGGATTACGAGTCCTGCCAGAAGATATTGAAATATCTTATTTGTGATCGTCAAATCTCGACTACGGCAATGAGATAGTTCGCCAGCAAATCCAATGTCGTGCTCTGAAAGCCTCGACAAAAGTTGATTATGTGGCACGCAGGGGTGAAAAAAAAGTTTGTGCTTCGAGTTTGCCCCAATCCGAGATCGGAGGCTCTCCTCGTATCCGTTACGACAACGACCTCGAATATGAATCTGCACCGGTATCTCGATGTGTGGTAGGGCGTCAACGAGTATTTCAAGTCCCCGATCGGGGCCGACCGTTTGGGAAAACCAAGTAATTGACGGTGTCTTGTGATCTTTACGATCAATCGATTTTCCATCGAGACAGTTGCGTTCCTGACGAGGGAAGGTGTTGTAAAGAACCTTGGGGGCGGTGCAGTTGTAGGCCTTTGCCAGAGCGGAACCCATGACGTTAGACGTGGTAGTCGCGTAACAGCCCTCGCAAAGAAGTCGCTTTTCCCAGCGTCGCAGTAAATAAGCGGGGCGTAACGCGCGGTCTTGCGATGAGAGGTCCTCGGAATACCAGTCTTCCAGGTCGATTGCCACCCGCTCTCCGTCGTTTAATAGTTGATTACCGACCCAAAGTGCCTGTTCGAGATGCACAATGTTCAAAGCAGCCTTGCGTTGCCGGCAGAGTTTGAGCATTTCAGGTGCAGCGTAACCAAGTTGCCGTACATTGCCCCACCCTGAAGCACGATAGATTTTATTCCAGATGCGACACCTCGAACGTGCGCCAAACCAACGGAGTTGCTGCCCAATGGATTGACTTGAGTTGTCGATCACCGCGGTTAACTTCCAACCTTTATTTTTGGACAACGCCGTCTCCAAGAAAGCATCTTCTCGACGTAAAACTGAGGAAAACACTTCGACTTCGTGTCCTGCCTCGGTCAGCGTGTCGGCTTCCTTGACAACCCGTGGGTTGTTGCAAAGTTGAATGCCGGAAATGATATTTATTTTAGCCATCAGGCTGCCTTACCCACCCAGTGTGAGGTCGCTTCGGGGTTTTCTTCCGAGTCATTTTTTTGCTGGAGTGATTCCACTCGGTAACCGGTATCCTCGAGCGTACTCACGCAGCGGTGTGCAAGCAGTTGCGAATGCGCCTCGAGGATAATGTGGGGACGATGTTTTCTAAGCAAGTTTGCACCTCCTTCGAGGACAAATTCTTCAGCGCCTTCCACGTCAATTTTGATCAGCCCAGGTGGAGGAATCGCGCCCTCATCGATCAGGTCATCGAGCCGACGTGCCTTTACGGTCAGATTGCCTGCGTCTGGCACATCAGATTGAAAATCACTCTCTCGAACTTTACCCATGCTCGACTCTCCCATCAGGAGAAAATTCGCAGTTCCAGAATGGTTTCCCACCGCCATTTCGTGGAGAACAAATCTGTAATCTTTGTTTAAATTGCGGAGTGAACGAAGTTGTTCAATGTTCTCAGGATTTGGTTCGAAGCAATGCACTTCACTCGCGCCTGCGACAGCCATCACGCCCGAGAGAAAACCGCGATGAGCTCCGATGTCGAAACATGCCTTGCCCGGAATCACTGTTTCACAAATCTTTGTAGCGACCTCTGCCTCATAGGTGCCCGTCCAAATCTGCTTATCTTGAGGTAAATGCACACGATAATTGATTCCCGCTGCCGGACCGGCGTTAATGCGATGCACAAACTGACGGTCGCCGATACAGCGGGTGAATATTTGTCGCTGTAATTGTGCAATGCCAGGGATAGAACGAATCCAATGGCGGACTTGCCATGGTATAAGGTTGATGCTTTTTTCAATCATGACTTGATCTCTTAAGAAAAATTCGGCGCTGGGCGGCTGGTCCTATGCCGCAATTCGAGGCGAGGCAACAGTAAGGTGCTTTTCGATTTTGTCGAGGTGATCGGCATATCGATTTGCAAGAGCGATTTGTATGCGGGCGTCCTGGAGTTTCTGGTTATTTAATCGGGAGATATTTTGTTTTGCATGTTGAAACAGAGTCGGAAGTTCTCGGTCGTCAGCCGATTCGGGCATTAAAATGAGTTCAGGTGAAAATTGTTTATAGGTATCCACTCGGCTTGAGATCACCAAACGCCCGGTGCTGAGATACTCGAGTAGCTTGTGGGAATTGGAACGATCAGACTCGGTCGAATGTAGGGAATAGGCGAGAAAAAAAAGATCCATTTTTTGCATTTCCTCAGCGAGCACATCAGGGGCAACGGTCCCTCGGAAATGCACATTTTTCTTCGCCTCAAGCCATTGGATAAAACGGGCAATGGATTGAGATGTGACTCCATCATTAGGCAGAGGAGAATAAGGACCCCAAAAATGGAATTCCACATCTGAATTTTGCGACACAATGTCCTTTATGATTTCGCGATTCACGGGAGTTCGCATCAAGTTGCCGGCGTAGCCGGCCTTTATTCGTTGGTTTGCTATATAGGCCCGCGAAAGCCTTTTGCGGGCAACCGACTCAAACGGTTTCGCCAAACCGTGATTTATAAAATGTGCGGAATCATGATAGTCAAAATGGGTAAGTATTTTTTTCGATACCGTTAACACAATGTCTGCCGTTTGCCCCATCTCTATTTGATGCTGATTGGTCAGCGGATCGACGGGATGGAAAATTGTGTAGTGTGCATCAAACTGGCAGAGATCCGGAAATCGATTCGGATCAAATGACCAAACCACATCGACTGGTTTTGGCAGATGTCTTTGGATGTATCGAATCCGTCGCTTTATCAATCGCTTGTAAAGGCTGTACGCATGGAAACGCATTTTGTCTAAAAGCGTAGGGCGATAAGAAACGCGGTGGATGCGAGGATCGTCGTCTGTCGTTTGTACGGCGAGGGGAGAAGGGAGGTGGGGATCCGGTGGTTCGACGAAATAAACCTCATTGTCTCTTGCCGCAAGTTCCCGAGCATAGTGATGTTTTGAAATTGCAATATGATCCCAAGGTTGAGGTGAGATCAGCAGAATTGTATTGTTGCGAAGGCTTGCCGAGAATGGCGCGTGGTCTGAGCGATTGATCAGTTTGTCGTTCAGTTTTTGCTCTGCCACGTCCATGTGGAGGATGTCCATCAGCGGGTATTATTTTTCAGGCCGCATCCGATCGTCGTCGATCGGAATCACCGTTTTGGAATCGAATCACCGA
>JAYYJN010000200.1:0-18012 GCA_036146215.1 Planctomycetota bacterium | reverse complement strand
TAATAGATCACTTTTGAATTCTGATTGGCACGCGTCCGAAGGGCAAGAAATAATGATTGAGAAAGCACATGAGTTTTTTAAAAATATCTTAGAAACACCCAGTCCTTCAGGCTATGAGCAACCAGTTCAGAACATCGTTCGATCTTATATCAGCGAATTTGCAGATACTGTCACCAGTGATTCTCACGGCAATTTGATTGCTTGTAAGAATCCACAAGCACCGCTGCGAGTGATGTACGCGGGGCACTGCGACCAGATCGGGCTAATCGTCCAGCACATTGACGAGAGCGGCTATATTTACGTCCAGCCAATTGGTGGATGGGATCCACAACAACTCATTGGACAACGCCTCAGCATATGGAGTGCATCCGGTCCGATCCGCGGTGTAATCGCGCGGAAGCCGATTCATCTGCTTACAGATGAAGAGCGAAAGCAGGTTCCGAAAATTAAGGATTTATGGATTGATATTGGTGCAACTTGTAAGGATGAGGCAGCGGAAAAAATCCGCATAGGTGATCCGGTCACGTTTAGCCTTTCCCTTGAGATGCTTTCCGATGACTTTGCAAACTCGCCTGGAATGGATGACAAGACAGGACTTTGGGTGGTGATTGAGGCACTTCGACGAGCTGCAGAAGGTCAGCTAGCATGTGCGCTATATTCAGTCTCTACCGTACAGGAGGAAATCGGATTACGTGGTGCTCGAACCAGTGCCTATGGCATTGACCCTCAGGTTGGAATTGCCGTTGATGTCACGCATGCAACGGATTGTCCAACGGTGGATAAAAAGACCGAGGGGGATATCAGACTGGGTGGTGGACCAGTGATCACTCGAGGCCCGAACTGTAACCCCCGTGTCGTTGAGAGATTGATCGAAGTTGCAAAAGATAAGGGCATTGATTACCAGTTGGCCGCCATTGGTCGAGCAACCCCGACCGATGCGAATTCGTTGCAAGTCACCCGCAGCGGAGTTGCCACCGCCTTGGTCAGTGTCCCTAATCGTTACATGCATAGTGCAGTGGAAACGATTTCACTTAGCGACATCGACCAGACTGCCGAGTTGCTTGCCGGATTTGCGCTCTCGCTTTCAGGGGATGAAAACTTCAACCCTTGACCCTAGAAGCAATAAAACTGCCAAAATGGCACATTTTCAATGGATCGGGCCAAAATGGTGAATTTGCTAATCACCGATTAAATTTCCCCAAGTCATTTCAAAATAGTGACTTAGATAATTTAAACCCCGCTTGGCATCCGTATTGCTTATCTATTGGGTTTCAACCCCGTAACCCTGCCAAAAAGGCGGGCTCCATGTCCCGCTTTCCCGCATAATTTTAATCTTTCCGCTCAGGAGGAATTCGACCGTGGCAAAAAAAATGGTCTTCGATGACGAGGCAAGACAACCACTGGCTGCCGGTGTGACCAAACTCACCAAAGCCGTTCGCAGCACGCTTGGCCCTCGGGGTCGCAATGCGGTGCTCGATAAAGGTTGGGGATCCCCCAAGGTCACCAAAGATGGGGTCACGGTGGCTGAGGATATCGAGTTGGATGATCCTAATGAGAATTTGGCAGTCCAGCTTGTAAAAGAAGCGGCAACCAAAACAAACGATGTTGCAGGTGATGGTACCACGACTGCCACGGTGCTTACTGAAGGAATCTACAAAGAAGGCCTCAAGATGATTGCCGCCGGTGCTGACCCGATGGCACTTGCCCGAGGTATCGGGAAGGCGGCTGAGGCGGTCCGCACAGCCATTCTCTCCAAGGCCACCAAGGTTGACGAAAAAAACAAAAAAGAAATTACCCAGGTTGCCACTATTGCTGGAAATAATGACCCATCGATCGGTGCGGTTCTGGCGGATGCATTCTTAAAAGTTGGCAAGAATGGGGTAATCACTGTTGAGGAAGGTCGAGGGGCAGAAACAACAGTTGAAGTTGTTGAAGGAATGCAATTTGACCGAGGGTATCTTTCCCCTCACTTTGTAACCGATACTGATCGTCAGCTTGTAGAATTGGAAAATTGCCTCGTATTGATTTACGAAGAAAAGATTTCTAACGCCAAAAATCTGGTGCCGATTCTCGAAGCAGTGAGCAAAGAAAACAAGCCGCTGCTTATTATCGCCGAGGATGTCGACGGTGAAGCGCTTGCCACTTTAGTGGTTAACAAGATGCGTGGAATTCTTAATGTTTGTGCGGTAAAAGCGCCTGGATACGGAGATCGTCGCAAAGCGATGTTGGGTGACTTGGCCGTATTGACCGGTGGCACCGCCGTCTTTAAAGACCTTGGTATCGCCCTCGAAGCCGTGAAGCTTTCTGACTTAGGGAAAGTGAAAAAGATCACAATTTCAACCGATGAGACAACGATGGTTGGAGGTTCGGGAAAGAAGGCCGATATTGAGGGTCGAGTGGATCAAATTCGTCGGGAGATTGAATCAACCGACAGTGATTACGATCGCGAAAAGCTTCAAGAGCGTTTAGCTAAACTGGCTGGTGGTGTTGCACAGATCAACTGCGGCGCGGTGACTGAAACAGAAATGAAAGAGCGAAAAGCCCTTCTGGAGGACGCCAAAAGTGCAACCGCCGCGGCCCTTGAGGAGGGAGTTGTGCCAGGTGGTGGGGTCACCTTAATGCGGTCTGGCGGAGCGATCAAAAAATTGAGCCTTGACGGGGATGAAGCTTTGGGCGCGACAATCGTCCATAATATTCTAGATTATCCGCTTCGCTGCATCGCTGAGAATGCAGGTCATGATGGTGGAGTGGTTGTCAATCGAGTTGCGAAGCTCAAAGGTAAAAATGAAGGATTTGATGCCGATAAGGGTGCTTACTGTGACTTGGTCGAGGCGGGAGTCATTGATCCAGCCAAGGTGGTTCGAAGTGCACTCCAGAATGCAGCCAGTGTTGCGGCTCTGCTGTTAACTACCGAAACCCTCATTACCGATATTCCAGAACCTGAGGCACCGGGTGCCGATGATCATCATGACCATGGCATGGGTGGCGGCATGGGTGGCATGGGTGGCATGGGTGGTATGGGTGGCATGCCCGGCATGGGCGGCATGGGTGGCATGCCCGGCATGGGTGGCATGCCCGGCATGATGTAAGCCGCCAGTGATGATCCATCTATAGTCCTTCAATTCATTTTAATTTTATTGAGCCGAGAGGAAATTATGGGAAAAGAAAAACTGAGACCACTCGATGACCGCGTTGTTGTTGAGCTTGTGGATGCAGAGGAGACAACTGCGGGCGGTATCGTGCTTCCGGATTCAGCGCAGGAAAAGCCCCAATTAGGCACCGTTGTCGCAGTGGGTCCGGGAAAAATGCTCGACAGTGGTAATCGAGGAGAATTATCAGTCTCGATTGGTGACAAGGTTTACTTCGGAAAGTATGGCGGAGTTGATCAGGAACTGAATGGTCGTGAGGTAAAAATTCTCCGTGAAGGTGATATTTTGGCAAAAGTTGTTGACTGATAATTGTCGCTCTTTGCTATTTAATACAAGTATTTGAAAAGGAAAATCTGTTGTGGCAGCAAAACAATTGATGTTTGACGATCAGGCACGGGCCAAGATGCTCGACGGTGTAGAAAAACTTGCCGACGCAGTTGCGATCACCATGGGCCCGACCGGTAAAAATGTGGTCATTGATAAATCATTTGGTGGGCCGACTGTCACAAAAGATGGTGTGACGGTGAGTAAAGAGGTTGAGCTTGAGGATCCCTTTGAAAATATGGGAGCTAAACTGGTAAATGAAGTCGCCAGTAAAACATCCGATCTGGCAGGAGATGGCACCACTACCGCGACTGTTTTGGCTCGGGCAATTTTTAAAGAAGGTCGTCGAAATATTGTTGCCGGCAGCAATCCGATGGCGGTTCGTCGCGGTATTGAGACAGCAGTGGATGCCGCGGTTGAAAAATTGGGCGAGCTCTCCCGGCCCGTCGATAGCAAGCAGGATGTTGCAAATGTCGGCGCCATTAGCGCGAACAATGACATGACGATTGGTAGCTTGTTGGCCGACGCGCTTCACAAGGTCGGCCAAGACGGTGTGATTACAGTGGAAGAAGGGAAAACCGCTGAAACTACTGTCGAATACGTGGATGGGATGCAATTTGACAAGGGGTTTGTGTCTCCGTACTTCATCACTCGTCCTGCGGAACGCGATTGCGTATTAGAAGATGCACTGATTTTAATTTTCGAAAAGAAAATTAGTAATCTTCGCGAGTTGGTCCCTGTGCTTGAAAAGGTTGCTCAATCAGGTAAACCCCTGTTAATTATCGCAGAGGATGTGGAGGGCGAAGCTCTCGCAGCACTTGTGGTAAATAAATTGCGTGGTGTTCTGAACGTGTGTGCCGTAAAAGCCCCCGGATTTGGTGATCGTCGCAAGGCGATGTTAAGTGATATCGCGATCCTAACCGGTGGCACGATGATCAGTGAGGATTTGGGTTTAAAGCTTGAGAATCTTGAATTGGAGCAATTGGGTCGCGCCAAACAGATTACGGTCGATAAAAGTAACACGACAATCGTGCGTGGTGCCGGAAAGCAAGAGGATGTAAGCAAGCGTATCGCACAGCTGCGTAATCAGATCGAGGCCTCGGATAGCGATTATGATCGCGAAAAGCTGCAGGAACGTATGGCAAAACTCACCGGTGGTGTTGCCGTGGTGTCGGTTGGTGCCGGCACAGAGGCAGAGATGAAACAGAAAAAAGCGCGAGTCGAAGATGCGTTGCACGCAACGCGGGCTGCCGTCGAGGAAGGCATCCTTCCTGGTGGTGGTGTCGCTTTACTTCGTTGCACAGACGCTGTTCAGTCGGTTCGAAGTAAAGTGAAGGGTGACGAAAAAATCGGGGTCGATATTATTCTCGGTGCACTCGCCGCGCCTTTGCGACAAATCGCTGACAATGGTGGTATCGATGGTTCGGTCGTTGTTGATGAAGTCATCCAAAAACCGGTGAATTCAGGCTACGACGCAAAGACTGCCGAATATACTGATATGTTCAAGGCTGGGATCATTGATCCAGTAAAAGTGGTTCGGACAGCTTTGGCAAATGCGGCGAGTATTGCTGCCTTAATGCTGACGACTGAAGCATTGGTGACTAATTTTGACGAGGAAGATGGTGACAAGAAGCGTATCCAGGGATCCATTGCCTGACGTACGTATAAAATTCTTGAACTCCTACAAATAGCTTCCGTCTCTGTTGCTATTAAGTTTTAAAGCAGGGCCACTTCTTCGTTGCTGGAAGTGGCCTTGTTTATAGGTTTTGGAGGATGTTTTAATCCGTGTGCAATTAGGGCCAACCTTTATAGGGATAGGCCTGGATTCAGAGAACCGCCTATAATTTAAACATGAGCATGACAGAAAAACGCTGTTACTACGAAGTTCTAAAGGTCGCGCAGACAGCCACCGCCGATGAAATTTCCGTAGCGTATCGCAAACTGGCGATCCAGTTTCATCCAGATAAAAATCCGGATGATGATGCGGCGATCGTTCGCTTCAAAGAAGCAGCCGAGGCGTTTGAGGTTTTGAGTGACACTGAAAAAAGGTCTCGCTATGATCGATACGGACATGCAGGGTTGGAGGGTTCCGGCCAGCAATTTCACGATTTAAGCGATATATTCGAAGCCTTCGGTGACATGTTCGGTGGGGGTATTTTTGGCGGCGGCGGACGCGGTCGTCGTCCACGGCGAGGAGCGGATATTGAGACAGATTTAACGGTTGATCTTTTTGCCGCGGCTAAGGGAACAAAAAAACAAGTTTCCTTTTCACGACATCGACGATGCGAGGACTGCAAAGGCAATGGAGCGGCGGGTGGTACAGCACTTGAATCATGCCAATATTGCGGTGGACATGGGCAGGTGATCCAATCTAGCGGAATTCTAAGGATGCAAACGACGTGTCCGTCGTGTCATGGGAGCGGCTCAACGATCCGCGAAAAATGTGAGACCTGCCGCGGTGATGGTTATCAGGAGGATACAGTAACCTGCGACGTTGCGGTGCCCGCTGGCATAGACGATCAAATGCAAATTCGGCTTAACGGCCAAGGCCACCCGAGTGGCCACGGCGGTCCTCCTGGTGATCTTTATTGTCTGGTTCATGTGGAAGAGCACCCGCTATTCCAACGGCAAGGCATTCATCTTATTTGCCGTGTCCCAATCACCTATTCTCAGGCCGTCCTGGGTGGCACCGTCGACATTCCAACCTTGGATGGACCTGAATCGATTGAAATAAAACGCGGAACGAAGGCCGGCGATGTGGTCAAACTTTCCCGCCGCGGTATGCCTGACCCGAGGGGCCGCCGTACGGGTGATTTACATGTTCAGATCGATATTGATGTTCCCAAGAAATTATCGAGTGAGCAGGAAGAGGCGATTCGAAAGTTGGCTGAAATCGAGCTTTCTCATGTCACCCCGCATCGAAAAAGTTTTTTAGATACACTGAAGGGATACTTCGTCAGCGAAGATCAATCATCCTGACAAACGACATACACCGTAGTAGGATCGTGTTTGAAGATGTTAAAGGGTTTCTCTCGTGAGCGAATCAAACGACGAAAAACTAGAAGTTGACGCTGATCAGCAAGCCGATCCAGCCAATGATGATATGTTGGGTGGCTTGGATCCGGAGGCGACGCTGACGTTGTCGGAGGCAGAAAGGCGGCAGTTAGAGTTGCTTGATGCCAACAATCGGGCACTGCGAGCCCAGGCTGATCTCGAAAATTACCGCAAGCGTGTGCAACGGGAGCAGCAGCAAGAAAGTAGATACACCCTGATGCCGCTCCTGCGCGACTTATTGCCTCTGCTCGACAACATTCAGCGAGCAATTGAGGCGGCAGAAAATAACAAAGGTACACAATCTCTTCTGGAAGGATTTAAGCTTGTTGCTCAGCAACTGGAATCAATCCTTGTGCAGCACGATTGCCAACCAATTGCTGCCCTGGGAAAAACTTTTGATCCGAATCTACATGAAGCCGTATCTCAAACTGCAAGTGAAGAGTTTGAAGCAGGAAAGATTGTGATGGAAGTTGCCGTAGGCTATCAACTCCATGATCGTGTTGTTCGTCCCAGTCAGGTGATTGTGTCTACTGGACCGCCTGAGTAATACGATTTCCGTAAAGGAAAACTCGATGCCGACATACGATTACGAGTGCGAAGCTTGTGGATACAAGTTTGAATTATTTCAATCAATCACCGAAGGTGTGAAAAAAAAGTGTCCTAAGTGCAAAAAATTGAAACTCCGAAGGTTATTCGGCACTGGTGCCGCAATCGTGTTTAAGGGCTCCGGTTTTTACGAAACCGATTACCGCAGCGAGTCTTATAAAAAAGGTGCAGCGGAAGCAAAAAAAAATACGGAAAAAAAATCTGCGGATGACAAGAAGTCGACCTCAAAAGGTAAAAAAACCAAGGGCGAATCTTCTGGCAATAAAGGTGGTGGCTAACAAAGTGGATTACACATCAGTCATATAATTTAATCGTAATGAAACTGTCCGATCGCGGCGATTCATCCAGTTCATGTCTAGTCTAGTATGCCCTATCTGTGAAAGCTCCTTCGAGGCGACACTCTCCTCGTCGATGCCTTTTTGCAGTGAACGATGTCGTAAAATTGACCTCGGACGGTGGTTTGAAGAGGATTACAGCCTACCGATTGAATTGGACCCGGAAGCACTGGATGGGCCGGATCAGGCATAATTCCAGTGTGCCGTGAGATTTGTTTTCTGCTTGCGTCGGTATGGTCGTATTGATCATAATTGCCGTCGGTGGATTATTGACCCAAGAGCTACAACATAGCAGGGAGGTGGGCTGAGTATGTCAACACTTTCGGAAGCGAAATCAGTCCGCGACTGGCAGGATATATTTCCCTGGCTTATTTTGTTTCGCTCAGTGCGTGTAGCTCTTAGCTTTCGCTTGCTTCTGCTCGCTGCACTCGGACTCGTTGGTATGGTTGCTGGTTGGCGGCTTTGTTGGAATCTGGTGGCATATGTGCCAGATGAAACAGGGGTAGCTGTTCTCGCTGATCCCGTACTTATCCAATTAAGTGCCCGTCACGAAGGGACGGTGCCACCTTGGCCGTGGGAGATGGCGTATCGTAACTTTGGTGATCAAGGTGTCCTGGCATCCTTAAGTAATTTGACTTATATCGGACCGATTATCGGTATGGCGGCCACGACTGCTGCCGAACTGACGCTTCCGTTCCAGATGCTCTTTCGACAAGATCTCACGTATCGCGGCTTGGCTTATGCTCTAGTGTGTTGTGCTTGGGCATTGGTCATTTGGGGATATTTTGGTGCGATGATTACCCGTATCGTGGCTGTAAAGCTCACGCAGGATGAGATCGTGAGTTTCAACAAGGCCGGAAAATTTGCCCGTCAAAGATGTGCTTCCTATATTACGGCGCCGCTCATACCTCTATTGGGTATTTTTGGATTGGGAGTTCCCATCGCAATTCTCGGCCTGGTTTCCAACTTTGATTTAGGTGTTCTGATTTCAGGAATTCTTTGGCCGTTGGTTCTTTGTATCGGATTTATGATGGCAATTCTTCTGCTCGGCCTAATTTTTGGTTGGCCGATGATGTACTCCACCATCAGTACCGAGGGAACAGATGCGTTTGATGCCATCAGTCGGAGTTATGCTTATGTTTTTCAACGCCCGTTTCATTATCTGTTTTACTTGATAATGGCCACGATTATTGGATCGCTAGGATGGGTGATGATCCATGGCATAATTGATCTTCTTGTCTACTCAACTCATTGGTCCTTCGATTGGGGACTTTCGTCGGAGAGATCTATTCAATTGTTTTATGGTGATATCCGCGATGGTACAGCCGGTTGGGGTTGCAATCTGATTCGATTCTGGCAAGGGTTTTTGCGAACACTTACCACATCGTTTGCCGTTGGTTTTTTATTCAGCGGCATGACCGCCGTTTATCTGCTACTCCGGCGGCATGTCGATGGTGTAGAACTCGAAGAAGTCAACCTCGACGAATCGACTGAACATGGACTCCCTGATTTATCGGGTGCTGATGTATCAATATCGACATCAGAAATTCCGGACGAGCAGAGCGAGGAATGAGCTGCAACATCGATTTTTTATTGACCCTTTGCCGGTTGGCCGTTCGGGTCTAAAATAGCTGATCTACAGAAAACAGATCGGGCTGTAGCTCAGCTTGGCTAGAGCGCTGCGTTCGGGACGCAGAGGTCGTAGGTTCAAATCCTATCAGCCCGACTTGATGCCGCTATCTGGTGGCATTAGCTCTTGCCGCGGGAAAAATTCTTCGAGTGCCTCCGGGTTCGCCAGTGCGTCCCGATTAACCACGCTACGCTGGTGGATAACATCGCGCACGGCCAACTCGGCCGTCTTCCCGCTTCTAGTTTTTGGGATATCATTCACCGCCAATATGACTTGGGGGACATGTCTAGGACTCGCGTTTGAACGAATTTGTTTGCGTATTTTTTCCACAATTTTATCATCCATGGAGGCCTGTGGATGCAGTTGAATAAAAAGGACGATTCGACTGTCTCCTCCCCATTCCTGTCCAACAGCGACACAATCGACTATTTCCTCCATGGGCATCACATGCGCATAAATTTCTGCCGTACCAATCCGAATTCCGCCAGGATTCAAAATTGCATCACTCCGACCGTAGATGACCATCCCCCCTTCCGCAGTAATTTTTGCAAAATCACCGTGACACCAGACTCCGGGATAACGATCAAAGTAGGCTTGATGATACGCAAATCCAGTTTCATCCTGCCAGAATCCCAATGGCATTGAGGGAAAAGGTTTGGTGCAGACAAGTTCTCCTTTTTCCTCGGTCACCCCCAACCCGTCTCGGTCAAATACATCAACCGCCATTCCCAACCCCCGACATTGCAACTGGCCCGCCCGAACTGGCAAATTCGGATTTCCGAGTGCAAAACAAGACACGATATCCGTTCCACCTGAAATGGAGGATAAACAAAGATCGGATTTAATATCACGATAGACATATTTAAAACCTTCATCGTTCAGCGGCGAACCAGTCGAAAGAATCATCCGTAATCGACGAAGTTCAAATTTTTCTGCCGGACGTATGCCTTGTTTTTCAACAGCGGCCAGATAGGAAGCACTCGTACCAAATACATTGATTTCGAAATCATTAGCTAGTTCAAAAAGACTTTCAGCACGCGGTTCCATGGGCGAACCATCGTAAAGCACAATCGCTGCATCACTGGCCAAACCCGCCACTAACCAATTCCACATCATCCACCCGCACGTAGTAAAATAAAATAACCGCTCATTAGATTTTAGGTCTGTGTGCAGGCGGTGCTCCTTTAGATGTTGTAGGAGAGTTCCGCCCACCCCATGCACGATGCACTTCGGTTTCCCGGTCGTTCCTGAGGAGAAGAGAATGTAAAGCGGGTGGTCAAAAGAAAATTGGGGATATTCGATCGGATTGGTAAAGTCACCAACCTCTTCCCATAGAATTGCATTGGGTAGATTTTTAAGATCGACGGGATGACCACTATACGGAACCATCAGTGTGTGTTGTATTGATGGAACAAGCTCCAATAATTCTGTTATCTTAGGAAGCGCGTCGAAATACTTACCCCCATAGTGGTAGCCGTCGGCGACCAGAAGAATGGTAGGTTCAATCTGTCCGAATCGTTCGGTAACGGCCTGAATCCCGAAATCCGGAGAGCAAGACGAAAAGGTTGCCCCCACCGCGGCGCTGGCCAACATCATAACGATCGTTTCAGGCACGTTTGGCGTCCAAGCTGCCACACGATCACCGCTTCCGACACCCTGATTTCCAAGCCAACCTGCAATGCGAGCGACTTCTGCTCTTAATTTCCCCCGCCGTATTTCTCGTGATTGCCCTGTTTCATTGCGGAAAAGGATAGCAATGGCATCATCCGATCCCCGCTCAAGAAGGTTTTCCGCATAGTTGAGCTTGGCACCTTGAAACCACTTGGCAGTGCGCATCGATTCTGGGTTTTCGAGGGCAATATCCCATAATACACTTGCTCTAACGCCACAAAATTCCCAGATGCTGGTCCAAAAATGAGCCGGATTCTTGATTGACCATTCCCAAAGCGCCTGATAATCCGGAAACGCAGTGCTCGTTTTTTCTTCCACCAACCCTTGGAAGGCGGTCATTTGACTGTTGATAACTTGTTCCGAGCCAGGTTCCCAGAGAATCGTACTCATAAATCCTTACGGGCCGGCAACAGCTTGGCAGTAACCTCACCAAACCCGACCCGGTAACCCGCCCCCTGACACCAACCGGTCATCGTCACCCGATCCCCATCTTCAAGAAAAACACGCTTGCCTCCCCCGGGCAACTCAAGAGGTTCGGCCCCGCGCCAAGAGAGTTCCAGCATGCACCCGCGAGAATTTTTTTCAGCACCACTGATCGTACCGGACGCTAACAGGTCTCCTACGCGGACATTGCATCCATTCACGGTATGATGGGCCAATTGTTGGTGCATACTCCAATATAAATTCTGAAAATTCGAACGCGTAATTTCGACAGATTCCTCCGCATCGCTCGGGGTGAGCGATACGCGTAAATCGATATCATATATGTAATCTGATGACCAACTCAAATATGGAAGCACCGGGGGATGTTGTGTTGGAAGCGGTCGCTGGAAAGGCGTTAGAGCATCCGTTGTAACTACCCAAGGTGAGATTGAGGTGGCAAAACTTTTTGCTAGAAATGGACCGAGGGGAACATATTCCCATTTTTGAATATCTCGAGCACTCCAATCATTGACTAACACCATACCGAAAATATGTTGCGGGGTCTGACTGATTTGAATTTCATCACCCCAATTCGTTTCCTCCCCAATAAAAAATCCCATTTCTAATTCAAAGTCGATCGCACGACTCGGACCAAATTTATTTTCGGCCAATTGACCGATCGGTCTCCGAATGTCGGTTCCACTCGTAATCAGGGAACTGGATCGACCGTGATAAGCCACCGGCAAGTGCAACCAGTTTGGTTGCAGGGCGTTTTCAGCTCCTCGAAGCATCGTGCCCACATTGGTTGCATGATCGCGCGACGAATAAAAGTCGGTATAATCGGGAACCATCACAGGCATAAGCATCTCACATTCTGTTTGTGGATGAAGCACCGCGTCCCTTATGTTTTTGTGATCTCTAATTTCAGGACAATCAAAATCTAATAGCTCCTGCAAGCGGTTTCGTAATCGTGTCCATATCGCCCGTCCGCTTTGCATCAAGCCGTTTAAATTGTCACGCAAAAAAATCGAGGGGCCATCCGAGTAATCACTCAGAAGACCAAGCTGTTCAAGTTCAGCGAGATCCAGAACCAGATTACCTATAGCCACTCCCACATGTGGTTGAGGCTGACCGGAGCGAGTGAAAATGCCATAAGGAAGATTCTGGATGGGAAAGTGGCATTCCGCATCTAATTCAATAAAACTTTTACTTTCAGGTCCCATTAAAATTCTTTCATTGCACCGGTTTGGTTTTGCTGTCTCTGGTGCTACGAGTTAAGCAGTCCTAAGGCTGTTAAATCCTCAAGTGGTTCCGCGAAACTACAACTTCCAAAGGAGAGGAACCTCTCTCGGCCCAACCGTATTTGTTCTAAATCCGCAGTTATACCCATCCAACTCACACCAGTATCATCAAATACGAAATGATCCGGATTTCGATCTGTCAATACATCTTCGATCTGATTTATCGGCAGTTTACTACCCTCCAATAGGATGACCGCGCACAGCAGATTCAAAAACCCGTGCATCTTTGCATTTGTTCGTTTGCAATCGGATGGCAAAGGATGATGCAGACCTGCGGTTGCTTTCCATTGGATGTCAAGAGAGTGACACAACTGGAGACAATCGGCTAGCTGACTAACAGATGGAAAGTGATCCTGTGTGAGTCCACCGGTTCGTAGTTTCAGCCCTATTTTTCGAGTATGGCTACCACGTGCAGCAAGCACCTGAGCAAGGACACGCCGATGGTCCGCAGAAGTTGTTTCAATAAAAAGCATACAATCAGCTAGCGAAATCGATGCAAGTTGCCGCTCCAAATTTTCGATTGCTGGCGTGAATGAGTCAGCATCGGCAGCGATCGCCCGAGGCATGGAAATTTCAATTACTCGGACTAGATCTGTTTTCTTTATATCCCGCGCCGCAAAAGGCTCCAGTACATCCTCCACTGACTTTTGCCAATCATGAAGCGTGTCGCCACCACCCATGATCAGCGAGAGAGTCCAATGCGATTCGCGACCCCGATTTTCGCGGAGGGAATCAAATTCTTGAATCCGCGCAGCAGGTAAAATAAAATGCTGGAGCCAATCTTGATTTTTACCCTTCCGGTCTGCGGTGAAAATATCGATCGCTTCATTGAGGTCTAAATTGGCGGGCGGAAATAGTCCCGCATAATCAATACAGCCTTTGAGTAAGGAATCGATAGCAGCGCTCATGGTGTTGTCCAACTTTTAGCATACGTCGAGTCTTCGACATCGAGTGCCGAGGCGGTGACCTTGAGCGGACGAAAGGTATCAATCATGACTGCTAATTCTTCAGTCCGTTTTTCACCGATGGATTGTTCGGCTTTCCCTGGTTGTGGGCCATGAGGCAAACCAGCAGGGTGCAACGTGAGTGAACCGAAACCCGCACCTCGGCGACTAATGAACTTATCATTTGCATAATAAATCACTTCATCACTCATCACATTTGAGTGATTGTACGGCGCGGGTATCGCCTGCGGATGATAGTCCAGCATTCGCGGCGTAAATGAGCATAGTACAAATTGATCGGCCTGAAACGTTTGATGTACGGGTGGAGGTTGATGCAATGATCCGGTAATCGGTTCAAAGTCATGGATCGAAAGCGCCCAGGGATAATAACACCCATCCCAAGCAACAACATCGCAGGGGTGATGGTCGAGGATGATTTCAGTCAGCACATTGTTGTGTTTAACCAAAACTTTAAATTCCCCCAATTCGTCGTGGGTTACAAGATCATCAGGACCTCGAATATCGCGTTCACAAAAAGGGGCATGTTCCATGAGTTGGCCCTCACGCGTCAAATAGCGTGAGGGAAATCGAATATAACTCGGCGTCTCAAAAGTTAATAACGAATGTTCGTTTTGACCAAGGCGAAATCGATGTAAAATCCCGCGAGGTATTACCACATAATCACCTTGTCTGTATGCCAGTTCACCGAATTCAGTCTCTAAAACTCCCTCACCCTGACTGATGTAGTGCACCTGATCTGCCTGACTATTTCGAAAGAAAAAATTGTCGGTCTCCGTTGGTCGCACAAGTGAGACAACGACGTCGTCATTGAAAAGAAAAGGGATCCGATTTAGTGTAATGCTAGTGCTGGTTTGAATCCGGGAGGTGAAAAAATGCCGCATCCGAACGCTGCGATCCGTTTCCTCCTCAAGCACTACAGCCGCAAAAAGAGAACTTTTTAAGATTTGTGTCGGCCTGTGTATGTGATAAAGCAATGAGGCCGGCCCATCAAAACCAAGTGTGCCCATAAGGTGCTCGGCATACAAACTTCCATCTGGCTTACGGTAGGCTGTGTGTCGTTTTGCAGGTAACTGACCACGTTGCTGATAGTAGGGCATAGTACAATTTAAAGGTTGCCACGAGCTGCCTGTTCACGTTCAATCGCCTCAAAGAGAGATTTAAAATTCCCCTTACCGAATGACTGTGATCCGCAGCGCTGGATGATTTCATAGAATAGTGTTGGACGATCTTCTACGGGACGTGTAAAAATTTGCAGCAAATAGCCTTCTTCGTCGCGATCGACGAGAATATCAAGTTCTTCAATTGCGCGACAATCCTCGTTGATGTCTCCAACGCGATCCCAGATGGAATCATAATAAGAAGATGGAATTTTTAAGAATTCAACACCAGCTTGTCGGAGAACCGAAACAGTGTGCAAAATGTCACCGGTTATCAAAGCAACATGCTGTACCCCCGGACCCTGATGAGATTCAAGGTATTCCTGAATTTGGCTTTTGCGTAGACCATCCGCAGGTTCATTGATGGGAAATTTCACATTTGCAGTGGGGCTCGCCATCACTTTACTGCGCAAGGCAGAATATTCTGTGGAGATATCTTTGTCATCGAACGAAAGGAATTGATTAAAACCAAAAACCTGTTCGTAATACTGAACCCAATCGTTCATTTTTCCGTCTTCAACATTGCCGACAATGTGATCGACGGCTCGTAAACCGAAGTCTGGTTCGGCCACTCGCTGGATTCTGTAACCGGGTAAAAAGTGTCCCCGATAGTCTTGCAGGGATATAAGTGAGTGGAGTGTATCGCCATAAGCATAAATTTTTGCCCTTCGCACTCGACCATGATCATCGGTCATGTCGTAAGGTTCCCGAGCGACCTTTCCCCCGCGATCCACGATATATTCAAACTGACGATCCACATCATCAACCACAAATGCCACATCAAGCACACTATCACCGCGCAGACGATGCCGCTCGCCCATTGGATCTTCGGGAGTGAGTGGTGTGCTTAAAACCAGGCGAATATTTCCCTGCGACATGACATAGGAGGCTTGCCCTTGTAGGCCCGTCTCCGGCCCAGCATATGCCATTTGAGAAAAACCAAATGCCTTGCGGTAAAAGTAGGCCGCTTGCTTGGCATTTCCTACTAGGAGTTCAACGTGGTGGATGCCTTTGGGAGTCATTGCGTCGCCAGACATAGGATAATTTCCTTCATGTAACCAAAAATATATAGAGAAATCTCAAGACATTAGATGAGCATTGTATACTGCAATCAGATAGGATTGTCTATCAAGCGATATCGATGCACGACAGTAAAAAACGCTGTTTCAACTCCCACCTTCGCTTTCGAGTGTGACGACGATTTTATAGACACCAAAAAAATGAGCGATGCTGGCTGCAATCACAAAGAGGTGCCAGATTGCGTGAAAATAGGGTACGCGGCGGTCAAATATCAAAAAGAAAACACCTGTTGTGTAAAAGATACCCCCGACGATTAACCAAAACAGCGCTTCACTCGGCATCAATGAAGCGGATTCATAAAAAGAAAAAATGGGAATCCAACCGAGCGCAAGATAAGATACGGTTCCATTCTTATCGCTATGTGCACGAATGACAGTTCGATGAAAGCAACAAAACAGCGCTAATACCCAAACCATCCCCAGCAGATATTGATTCTTTTCAATGGAAAGTAAAGGCAAGCTGAATCCTGTGTAGGATCCGGCGATCAGCAAATAGATAAATCCCTGATCTAATACACGCCAGCGGAATCGCTGCAACTGATTTTGAACTGCATGAGAAAGAGTGGAAACTAAATATACCAATACGAGGCTCGCAGAATAAACAATACTGCCCAGGATAAGTGTTCCATTTCCGCTACGAATTGTCTGTCGACATAGCATAATTGCTCCCACCAAACTGAGAAATAAGCCCAAACCGTGTGTAAGCGTATTGGTCCATTCCTCACTTTGTGAGTGGGATGGAGTGGGTGTATCAGTTGATCCCCTAATTAAGCTATCGGACACAAGTAAGAATCCATTCCTGATCGATGACTATGAGAAAAAGGCAGAAATAAGAATCCGTTTCTTATTTGTTCTTTTATTTATTGTTTGAATTCTTTTCCGGATTCGATTCCCACGCAGATGAAAGTTCTTTCGAATATTGATAACGAATTCCTTCATCTTCGAGAATAGATTCGGTAATATCAAACATCTCTTGCCGAGGAAAAACAAGCGTTTCGTAATTACCGGCCAATTCAAAAATAATAAATTCCCCATCGCTCGCGCGAATTAATTTGACTAAATCCAACAAATCTTTCACTGGTTGATCGTTCACCGTTTTTACAACGGCAAAAACCTGAGGATCATAACCTTCATGAATTGGGTGGGGGAACATGCGGGCCCCCATCACCACCAACTCTTTTTGATCTTCGTTTGCCAAGTCGAAGCGTCGGCGAATCAGCGGATTACGACGGGCCGCAAGCAATGCCTCTCCCCTTGGTCCCGCGGTACGCAGTAGATCTTGACTGCCGGCAGAAAAAACGATGGGTCCAAAAATAAAATGCTGGGGATATGTCCCCTTTAAGGGTTTGACTAACCAATCTGGATCAATCACCAAAGGCAATTCGACTTCTATCTCTTTACCATCACGCATGATGGTCAATGGAACAGAACCATTCTGTTGATAGCGAGGAATGAGATATTGGAAGGAAAGTCGAAGGTTATCCTCTACCTGGACATTTCCCTCTTGATCTAGCGGTACATCACCAATTTTTGTGATTACATCCCAGACCTGCAGTGGATAATCCTCACGATCTGTAAATATTTTTCGGATCATCACTCCACCGGTTTCCGCAGGCAATTGTAATCGCTCTCTTAACGCTGGGTTACGGACAGTTTGCATCTCGTCGAGCATTTTATATTTACCATTGTATTTTCCGTCCTCTAAATCACTCAAAAAAAGACGGATTTCGTCACTGGGAATCAAGTAACCGATATTCTCTGCACTCGGGATACCACTGAATACTAGGCCGACAATTTTTCCATCTGCGAGTGCCGGACCACCGCTGTTTCCCGGATTCAACGCAGCATCAATTTGAATACGTAATCCAGGCGTAAGGTCGAAATAACGTGTGAATTCGATTCGCGAAATGATTCCCTCTGTAATCGATAGCTGATCTCCACCAATCGGATAACCGTATACATTTACGGTTTCCTTGAGTTTTGGAATACCTTCTGCAAGTTGGAGCGGGGGGCGATTTTCAAAAAAAGATTCGTCTTCTAACTCAAGCAGGGCGAGATCCATTTCGGGAGCAAATCCGACAATTTTTGCAGGCAATCGTTCGGTTGACTGATATCCCTGTACAAGAAGTCGACTAGAATATTGAACCACATGTGCGTTGGTTAAAATTCGATTTCCGTCGATGATAACTCCCGACCCTGTCGCTTGTCTCAATGGTCCTTTGGTCCATGGTCTTAGAAAATCTGGAGGTCTTCGGCTTGAATGAATTTTTACAACGGCATTTCGAATTGGATCAGCCCAGATAAAAAAAGGGCTGAAA
>JAYYJN010000199.1:0-5594 GCA_036146215.1 Planctomycetota bacterium | reverse complement strand
CGTCAAACATAATATTATCGTCCAGCTGAATTTCGCAGCGGCCAATTTCATTGAGCTGCAAGCTGGGGGCGGGTTCACGATGCAGCGTATTCACATCGACTTCATATCGCAAAGATTGCACAACCCCCGGAACCACTTTCGTTGTTTGCTTGAAAAGGTATCGCGTGCCCGGGACCATTGGCTCTTCACCCATCCAAACAACCATCGCGTCCATCCGTTGCGCAACACGGGGTTGATTACCAACTCGCACGATCATATCTCCGCGACTGGCATCAATTTCATCTTCAAGCGTTAAGGTCACAGACAGTGGCGTAAATGCTTCCTCAATTTCACCCTCAAAGGTTAGAATGGATGCCACCCGACTCGTCGTCCGAGCGGGCAACACCATAATTTCGTCGCCCTTTTTAATCGTGCCCGAGGCAACTGTCCCGCAAAAACCTCGAAAATCGAGATGCGGACGATTCACATACTGCACCGGAAAACGAAAATCCTGAAGATTGCTATCGGAAGCGATGTACACATTCTCCAGCATATGCATCAAGGTATTACCATCATACCAAGGCATTTTTTCGCTCCGAGAAATCACATTATCGCCATCGAGCGCCGAGATCGGAATAAAATGCACATCGTCGGATGACATCCGAGCCGCAAACTGAATGTATTCATCGCGAATTTTCTCAAAGACTTCTTGAGAATAGTCAACTAGATCCATCTTATTGATCGCTACGACGATGTGCTTAACTCCCAACAGCGACGTGATAAAACTGTGTCGCTTGGTTTGCGTTAGCACTCCCTTGCGGGCATCAATGAGAATAATTGCCAAATCGCAAGTCGAGGCGCCAGTCGCCATATTACGGGTATACTGCTCGTGACCCGGGGTATCGGCGATAATAAATTTTCGTTTTGCAGTGGAGAAATAACGGTAGGCAACATCGATCGTGATACCTTGCTGCCGCTCATCATCAAGCCCATCGGTGAGCAAAGCGGGATCAAGTCGGTCGCCAATCGTACCGTGTGACTGCGAGTCCTGCTCCAAGGCCGCCAACTGGTCCTCGTAGACCATCTTCGACTCGATCAGCATTCGGCCGATCAAGGTGCTCTTCCCATCATCCACGCTACCGCAGGTGAGGAACCGGAGGAGTTCTTTGCGCTCATGCTGCGCAAGGTAAGCATCGATATCCGTGGCGATTAATTCAGACTGATGGGACATAACAAGTGACTAAAAATAGCCTTCCTTTTTCTTTTTCTCCATGGAAGCATCTTTATCTTTGTCAATCATGCGCCCTTGTCGCTCGCTTGTTTTACAAAGAAGCATCTCTTGAATAATTTCCGGCAGCGTCGTCGCAGTCGACTCCACAGCACCCGAAAGTGGGTAACACCCAAGGGTACGGAATCGCACCATTTTTTCTTCCGGCACTTCACCCGGCTCTAATTTCATTCGATCATCGTCGACCAGCAGCGTCACCTCATTACCTTTCTCGTCGAGTCGCTGGACCACTGGTCTTTTTGCAGCCAGATAAAGCGGAACAATCGGGATCTTTTCCAAATGAATATATTGCCAGACATCAAGTTCTGTCCAATTCGATAGCGGAAAGACTCGGATGCTTTCGCCCGGACGTACTTTGGCGTTGTAGAGATTCCACAATTCGGGCCTTTGATTCTTCGGATCCCAACGGTGATTCTTATCACGAAACGAAAAAATACGCTCTTTCGCTCGCGACTTCTCTTCATCGCGTCGTGCTCCTCCAAAGGCCGCATTAAACCGATATTTGTCCAGTGCCTGCTTCAACGCATCGGTCTTCATTAATTCTGTGTGCTTATCACTGTCGTCAAGCGGATGAATACCATACTTCAGACCTTCTTGATTGGTATGCGTCAGCACATCCAAACCCAATTCCTTTTTTGCATACTCCTCACGAAACTGGATCATCTCGCGGAATTTCCACGTTGTATCCACGTGCAATAAAGGAAATGGTGGTTTCGCAGGATGAAATGCTTTGAGTGCCAAGTGCACCATTACCGAGGAGTCCTTGCCTATCGAGTAAAGCATCACCGGATTGTCAAATTCGGCAACCACTTCTCGGATAACGTGAATACTTTCGGCCTCAAGTTGCTTGAGATGAGTCAGGCTATAGGATGTCATCGGAAAAATTCGCTCGGTAGCGTGGGTCGGGAAAGCGGCAATATAGAGAAAAATGTGCAGAAACTCAATGTGTCGCCGGGGAGTGGAACCCCAAAAAGTTCAACGCTGCGAGACACGTAATATGACGCTCTCGCCACCACCATCATTCGCATCCGGACAATGAGGGTATCTTAGTAGAATGCGGAGCTGCAAGTCGCTGAGCAGACCTGCCTCACGCGATTCACGCCTTTCCTCAATCCAGGCCGGTCCTTTGACCAAAAGGATCTGATTGATCGATTTCCAGTGAGGGCGAAACCAGGAAAGAATCTTATTCAGCCTAGCCACCGCCCGAATGGTAAGCGTGTCGAAAGATTCGAGAGTCAAGATATCTTCTGCCCGTCCATGCATCACACGCGCATTCGATCCGACCGCATCCGCAATGGAACATAATACTTTTGCCCGTTTGGCTACCGATTCGGACAACGTGATTGAGAGTTCCGGTCGCAGGATCGAAAGAATCATTCCAGGAACACCCCCCCCGGCGCCTACGTCAAGAATGCGACTTTGGGGATTGATAAATCGCTCCAGCATCAAACTATCCTGCAGATCGCGCTCGATAAATTTCTCAATCGTCAAATGACGCGTCAAATTAATTTTATCATTCCACTCCCAAAGTTCTCGACGGTAATGATCGAGTTGCACAATCTGATTGCGATCGCAACAAAAACCGAACTCCGCCACCGCCTCCGCTAAGGCGTTCGTATAATCCTTAGATTCTTCCATGTTTCAAATTGCTATCGATCTTCGTGGACAACAAATGAGGATCCCCACGCCTTCACGACCATTCAGCGATCCTCGTTTTTTCTCTTTCAATCATTGGGGTAGATACCAACCTCTAGGCAGTTTCCATCTGGATCCTGAAAAAAAATCTGATGGAAACCGGCCGCATTGACCTGTCGCTTATACGGGATCTGATGTTGCTTGAGGCGATTCTCGACGACACCAAGGTCCTCGACGATCATTGCGAAATGTGGCGCAAGCGTGTCGATTGAGCCGCGCTCGCCCCGAGCAGAGGAGTGCTCGATCAAGTGAAGTTGGATCTTACCAGGCGGATGGCTAAGCCACGCGCCGCCAAAAGAGAAGGCGGGACGTACCATCCGCTGCATGCCAATCACTGCAACATAGAACTCCGCAGCGATCTCGGGGTTGCGAGTCGGTAGTGCAATATGATGGACCGCTTTGGGCGACACTGTGTCGGGCATGTGTTCAATCCGGAAAAGGGGAATCAGAGAATGAAAAGAGTGCCAACCCGATACGTCAGCATTGAGGCGCACTATAACGGGCTGCTAGCAAGTCGAAAACAGGCGACTCCGAATATCCTCGCTAACAATCTTGGTGTTCCAGGAGATTAACGATTAGGAAGACCTGCGAATTTGCAAGGATTTTCTTGATTTTTCTGATTATTCATCCGATGACTAAGATTGGGGTGGGCTGAGCAGGACTCTGTGTTCTCTTGATGCCGATTTTCTAGGCCGCCTACTCCTGACAAGCGAGCGGTTGGTTATATCGCTTGCAAAAATCGAGGCGTCATTAGGCGAAGTTGGGGGGAAGTGCAAAATGCGTGCGAATTATTTGTGTTTAGGCCTTGTTCTGACAACATTGCTTCTCTCAGGTTGCAGTGGATCGCCGTGGCAGGTCGGTGCTCCAGTCACATTCGGCACACAAGATGGTTGTGTATCTTGTGAAAATAATACATGCCCAAGCGGAAATTGCACCGGCCATGTCGGGTCAACTTGGTATCCTGGAAAGCATCTCATTCGGGGATTTCACCATGCATGTAGTCTCTTTACCTGCTACGGGTGTGGAGGCAATTGTTATTGTGGCCAAGCATGTAGTGCCGGTGGCATCCATGGTTGGGAAACTATTCCAGGTGATATCACCGTCGAACAAAAAATCGAACCGATCGCTGCAGCAAATCAGGCAACGGCGAGCAGTCGACCGCCCTCCCCAAATGAGTGAGCCACGCGGCGAAGTAACCCTCTCCAAAAAGTGGGTGTAACGCGATCGCACTGCAATCCGTACTTTGGCGATTAGCCGCTCATATCGAGTTGCCAGTTTCGAGAATTGCCTTCCTGATTCCCTTGCCAATATTCACCACTCTCAACATCCAGGCAGGTCAGCCAACCGCCTTCTTGATACACACCCGTATCAATGTAAATGGCGTGTCCATGATCGGCTGGATGTCCACCATCCTGCGGTGTGTGACCGCAAACCATCGTCTTTCCCGAACAGTGCGGCGGATGAATTATCGAGCGATCCCAGAAAAGAATCTGTTCATACTGTTTTGATAAGGGTAAGTCGGGGTGCAGACCCGCATGTACAAAAATATGTGTTTCGGTTTCGTGAAATCGAACACAATCCTTATCGATAAAAGACCAATCTTCATCCGGGATATCGTCAAAATTCAGATTCTCCCCATCTGAGGAGTACGCTGCCAGGGTCATCCTCCCACCAAATTCAAGCCACTGCTCGCGGAGCGAAACATCTTTGCGACTTGCCTGCATCATCAGCTCGTGGTTCCCGAGCAGTGGAATCAAATGCCCCGACTGGTAGCGGGCACGCAACCAGGCAAGGACCTGGGGAACTTCAGGGCCGCGATCAATGTAATCCCCTAAAGTCACTAAACGATCTTCGACCGAAATATCTGCCGCCGCGACCACGGTCTGTAACGCCTTAAAACAACCGTGAATATCTCCAATCGCCAGCGTTCTCATGGGATGCTTTCAGGCGATTGATGGGGCCTGTAATACTGAAAGTTATTCTGAGGCGTTGCTTTATCTGCGCAACCACCGTTTGAGTTTCAAATATTTTTCACGATCCAATCCATCGATTCGCTCGCCCGTAAATTTAAGGTCTTCCGCCTGTTGCAGGGCAATTGCAGCTGCATCGCGATCACCTTTGCCCTGATAGGCAAGAGCAAGGTGGAAATAATAAACACCTGAATCCACTTTGAACAGCGTCGCCTGCTTAAGGTCCTCGATCGCGCGATCAAATTCCCCTTTTTCAATATTTATTGTTGCTCGCGTGTCAAGCAACTCAATGCGCGGACCCAATAGATTAAAAGCCGTATCAATATTCTCAAGGGCCGCGTCCGTGTCTCCCCCTGTCTTAACCCGCATATAGGCTAAATTATTTGCAAGTAATCCACGCTGGTTTTCATTCACTTTTTCCAAGGGAACATCCTGAATCAGATCCAAAGCCTTTTGATAATTTTCTTTCGACTCCGCTGTCGAGACTGTGGCAGCTCGAGCAGAAAGTAAGGCGGCCTCCTGGGTTATCAGGTCAATCGAAAAAGGAGCTTCTTTTTTTGCTGCTTCAATCCATTTATAAACCTGCGCTAACTCAGCATCGGTGACTTTCGTCGAATGCCGCACCGCACCCCCGATACCGATTGCACAAATATCCAGTAAAC
>JAYYJN010000198.1:0-2527 GCA_036146215.1 Planctomycetota bacterium | reverse complement strand
GCGAAGCGTGCGCAAACTTGAACGAAGGGCGGCAGGCGTGTGGCCTCCATCAACAAACAGGGAAAAGGGTTGCCCACATTCGATCCGTTCCAGGTGTCCCGGTATTTTGTCGACCCGTTCTAGCCCACGCGCGATGGTCTCAAGCGGAATTCCATAGGCAAGACCGACCGCAGCTGCTGCAAGGCAATTATAAATATGATGGTCACCGACAAGATGAGTCCGCACCGGGATCGTCTCGGGACCCCACTCCAAAAGAAACGTTTGCTCGCTTGCGACTCGCTCGATGAGCGTTGCATTAACGGCAGCCGGCTGCTCTATCCCAAAGGTCAGCACCGGGTGATGCAGCTCTTCCTCCAAGGCTCGACAAGTGGAATCATCTGCATTGAGTACCACCAGCCCCTCAGGACGCAATTGTTCGAAAATGCGGGATTTTTTTTGGCGGAATTCGTCCTGCTGCTCTTCGCCCACCAGCTCACTTTCTTTCCACTGCGTGATGCAGGCGACATCTAATTCGATTCCGGCTGTCTGTCGCTGAACAATTGACCGATCTGTGAGTTCCAAAACAGCGTGCGAGCAACCACCGGCTCGCATCCTGGCCAGGTAATCGGCCATCACGGCCGGACCGGGTGTGCTTTCATCAGCAGGCGTCGTCTTCGAACCATCACAGTAACCGAGTGAATTGAGAATGCCACTCTGCAGACTCGCGTGACGAATTATTGATTGAATCAGACAAGTCGTTGTGGTCTTTCCCTCACTACCAGTCACGCCGACGACATTCAGACGGCGGCTTGGAAACCCGCTGATTGCGTGACAGAGTTGAGCATATGCGATCCTCGTATCTTTGACGATGTATTGTGGCACAGCCTGCGCGGGAACCAACCGCTCCGTGAGCAGCGCGGTTGCGCCGCCGCTGATCGCTTCGGCAACCTGAAGATGTCCATCTCCCTGCGGATCAATGATCGCGACAAAAAGATCACCGTCGCGACAGTTGCGGGCGTCCCGTGTACAGGACGTAAACCAGACTTCCTCGGCACCGAACAAGCGTCCATCGGGAAGAATTTCTGTCAGGGGGAGTCCCTGAACTTTCAGAAAACCGTGATTTTGCACTGTAGGCCTCCTTGCCTAACCGTTCCGCGGCATAACGGGATTGCCGCGAAGCTGCTTTTCGTGTCAGCAGACCATCCTGTCTGCCCTAAATCATTCCGTCCTGGTGCGGAGCACAGATCGGAAAAAGCCAAATGTGTGCAAACGATGCCGCACTGTCAAGTTGATCTGGACAAGACCCGATGATTAGAGAAAGATCATGTCGGCTTCAGCATGGAAACGACAAATTAAGATGCCTGCAGCACTGGCAATGCTATCTAGCGTCAGCCGCATCAATACGGATTGATCATGCAACTTAAGTCTTCAACTAAGATCACGGCATTAATGATTGGGGATTTCTCCTGTCGCGAATTTTATTCCCTGCGAACCAATATCTCTCGGTTCGCTGATGTCACCTCGGTTGGAGGGTGCACAGAGGCCGTTGATTTACTCCGAGGCGAACACGCGATTTTTGATCTCGCAATCATCGCGGAACGATGGCCCGGTGAGCATGCCCGAGGCACACTGGAACAAATTCAGCGAGAAAGCCCGATCATGCGGATGGTTGCCATCTGCGGAAGTTGGTGCGAAGGACAAAAACGTAGCGCAACGCCTTGGCCGGGGATGTTGCATACCTCTTGGCATCGATGGCTGCCGCACTGGCAAGATGATCTGGTGCGATTGTCGAATCATCGGCTGCCCAGTTTCGGGCTACCCGTAGCGGCGAGTGAACATGAGCGGACCCTTTTTCGCGAGTTCCCCAAGCGTACTGAGGGTAAATTGATCGCAATCCGTAGCCGGCGCGAGGATATGGCCGACATGCTAGCCACCGCCTGTCGCAGTCAGGGCTATGCGACAGCGTGGCTCGACCCGCGTCACCCTTTGCGATTGGAGGGCCCAGATGCGATCCTTTGGGAGGGATCACCCCATCAACTTCATGACCTTCAAAGCACGCACATTCGATATCGAAGTGCGCCGATTTTAGCACTTCTGGATTTTCCCAGAATTGACGACGTGGAGCGTGCCATCACACACGGTGCCACTGAAATTCTGGCGAAACCAATGCACCTGGACGACCTCTTTACGCGGGTTGCTGCGTTGCTCGGCACGCACCATTCGAGCAAAACAGCAATCTCGCTCATATAAATCGGCGAGAGTCTCAGGCCCTTGAACCGAGGCACCGACTCCCTCAACCGCCATTTCTAAGGTAGGATAAAGGCTTTGATTGAGGGTCCGACCCTTTGGAAACGGATCCTCTTTGCTGCTGGCAGAAAAATCACCAATTGTGCGGAAACTATTGTGAGTGGAACATTCACTGAGCAATTGAAACATTCGGACTGCAAGGGAACGTATGCCCTGGTGAGTTTGGGCTGTCCAAAAAATCTGGTCGACAGCGAAACTATTCTTGGTCGACTTGAACTGGAGGGCTATCGAATGGTGCCCG